>JAYVCM010000389.1:0-43527 GCA_043749955.1 Limisphaerales bacterium
ACACGGTGGGCACGGCGTTGAGCCAGAAAGTTTGGAACAACGGCGTCAATCAAGAATGGCTGCTGACGACCACCAATGGTTCGCTTCCTTCCACGCCGACCGGTTTGGTGGCAACGCCGGGAGCGGGACAAATTTCGCTGAGCTGGACGAGCGTCGGCGGGGCAACCAAATACAACGTCAAGCGCGGCACCGCGAGTGGCGGCCCCTACGCCACCAGCATCGGCGGCCCGACCTCCGCCAGCTTCACTGACACCGGCGTGACCAACGGCATCACCTATTACTATGTCGTTTCCGCGGTGAATGCCGCCGGCATCAGCGGAAAATCCGCGCCGGCCAGCGCAACCATCGGCGGAGTTCAACCGCCGCCTGCCGCCCCCAGCGGATTGAATGCGACCGCCGTGAGCGCGGCGCAAATCAATCTGACGTGGACGGACAACTCTACCAACGAAAGTAATTTTTTGGTTGAGCGTTCATCGGACGGAATCAACTTTGCGCAGATTGATTCCGTCGGAGCCGGCGTGACCAACGACGCCAGCACCGGGCTTTCGCCGAGCACGCTTTATTACTATCGGGTTCGCGCGAGCAACGTCAGCGGCAATTCCGCCTACTCCAACACCAACAGCGCCACGACGCTCGCGCCGCCGCCCGGCCTGACGTGGCGCGGCGATGGCGCGGGCAACGCGTGGGACGTGGGCGTGACCGCCAACTGGATTTCCGGCGGAGCCGGCGCGCAGTTCGTCAACGGAACCGCCGCCACATTCGACGACACGGGTTCAAACAATGTGCCTGTGGCATTGACCGGAACGCTTCAGCCATCATCTCTAAATGTCAGCGCGGCGAAAAATTACACGTTCGGAGGCACGGGTTTGATTGCAGGCAATGCTTCGCTCGTCAAATCCGGCAACGGTTCGCTCACCTTCACCACCAGCGGCAACAATTCATTCAGCGGCGGCGTAACCATCAACGGCGGAATCGTTGCGCTCGGTGCGGACAGTGTTTCACCCTCGACGGAAAATCAATTCGCATTGGGCACGGGTCCGGTGATGATCAGCACCAACGGCCAGCTTCGTTTCGGAGGCAAGAGTGGCGGCGTGCAAAATTTTATCATCACCAACGCCATCACGCTCAACGGCGGCACTATTTTTTGCGTGGACGGCCGGCAGCATCTTTCCAATTCCATCGTTAATGTGCAGTCCGGCGGCGGCACATTGCTCGCGCGCTGGGGCGGTAAGGATTTGCTCATTGAATCAAAGATCACCGGCACCGGCCCGCTGACATTTAATTATGGCGGCGGCTCCAGCCCGCCGGGCGGAGCGCTTTACCTGGCGAATCCATCGAACACTTACAGCGGCACGTTGAGCATCCTGACCAACGCCGTGGTTCTCACCACGCCGTTCGCGCTTTCGAACGCGGTGCTGAATGCGCAAGGCACCGGCTCAAGTTCCAACCTGATTTGGAGCGGCATCAGCAGCATCACTCTCGGAGGGTTGGGCGGCGTTGGAAACATTCCGCTCGGCGCGAATCAATTGCAGGTCGGCAACAACGATTCCAGCACGGAGTATTCTGGCGCGCTGTCGGGAAGCGGTTCGCTGGTCAAAATCGGTTCCGGCACTTTCACACTTTCCGGCGCGAACACTTACAGCGGCACGACGACCATCAGCAACGGCACGTTACAGATTGGGAATGGCGGCGCGACCGGATCGCCCGGCACCGGCAACATCATCAACAACGCCGCGCTGAAATTTTACCGCACCAACGCGATTGGTTTCGGCGGAATCATCAGCGGCGCGGGCGATCTCGATCTGGTGGGCGGCGGCACAGTCACCTTGAGCAACGCCAATACTTACACCGGCGACACGCTCATCGAAGCAGGGATGCTCGCGCTCACCGGCAACGGCGGCATCGCGAATACGGCGGGCATAAACATTTCGGCGGGCGCGCTTTTGGACGTCAGTGGAAAAAACGGCGGCGCGATGACGCTGACCGGCGGAATCATTTCCGGCAATGGCTCGGTCAACGGCAATTTCACCATCGGCAACGGTGCCGCGCTTTCGCCGGGCACTTTCATCGGCACGATGACCTTCAGCAACGCCCTCACGCTGGCGGCGGGCAGCACGAGCTTTTTTGAGATCAGCAAATCGCCGACGGCCAGTGACCTGGTAAAAATTCTCGGCGCGCTGACGTGCGGCGGAACCTTGCAGGTTGACAACATCAGCGGCAACCCGCTCGCAATCGGCGACAACTTCACGCTGTTTGACGCGGCGAGTTACAATGGTGGGTTTGCGACCGTGACGCTTCCGCCGCTGCCCGCCGGCTTGGGCTGGAACACGAATTTGCTCAATACCAGCGGCACAATTTCCGTCATCATCACCGCCAGCCCTTTCATCGGTTCGACTGCGATTTCGAGCGACGGTTTTGTCTTCGTCGGGACCGGAGGCGTGGCCAATGCAGATTTTTACCTGCTCGGCTCAACGAATCTCCTGTCACCGGTTTCAAACTGGACGCGGTTATTGACCAATCAGTTTGATGCCGGTGGCAATTTTAATTTCACGAATTCTTTGGTTCACGATTCACTGATGAATTTTTTCTTACTACAAATCCCATGACAGCTACCGCACGAAAAGTTTTTGCTGGCGCGTGTTTCGCCATTTGGCTGACGCAATCGGCACCCGCCAACATCCCCGGCGGCGGCACCGGCACCGGCCCCAACGTGACCGTCACCGACAACGGCAACGGCACGGTGACGATGGCTAACGGTGTCCTCTCGATTCTCATCACGAAGTCAGGTGCCTCGATCAACCAGATGAATTACACCTTCAATAACGGCAGCGGCACACAGACGTTGCAATTATTGTCCGGCGGAAAAAATGGCGGGCAGTTTTATTGGGAGTTTGGCGGCTGGGGCGGCAACCCCTGGGTTTATTCCGTGGTGACCAACAATGGCAGTTATGCGGAGGTGGATATGTATTCCGACTCGGCCTCAAACGGTCTGGTGGACATTCATTTTTCCATGCTGCGCGGCTCGCCGGGTTTTTATGCCACACCGATCTGGAGCCACCGCGCGCAGGACGGAGCTTTTGGCACGGGCGAGGAGCGGGACAACATTTACTTCGCACCGTATTTCAACTGGCGGAGCGTGAATGATCAGGTCCAAGCTGAAACCGGATTATTCGCCACCTATGCGCCGGCATTTTATTCGCCGGGGGAAAATTCGCTGGTGACTTCCGGCGTGTTGCAGGGCACTTACGATGACAAATACAAATGGAGCGCGGACTTCGGCGTGGAGCGCGTCTGGGGCTGGAGCAGCGTGAGCGATCCGGCCATTGGCGTGGTCGGCAAAAATGTCGGCATGTGGCACGTTGTGGCCAGCGCGGAATTTTACAACGGCGGGCCGCTGAAACCGGAATTAAACGATGCGCCGATGGTCAACATGATCAACGGCGGACATTATTATTTTGGCAACGATAGTGGGTTTGCCGCTGGCGAAACTTGGACGCGCGTGTCCGGCCCGTATTTTATTTACCTCAACAATGTCACGAACACGCTGACCGATCCGGTGCAAACCTCGCAGGCGTTGTGGGCGGATGCGAAGGCGCAAGCCGCAGCCGAGGCGCCGGCATGGCCGTATAGTTGGATGAACAATGTCAATTACGCTCCGGCCTCGCAGCGCGGCACGGTTGCCGGTCAGATCGTCATCAATGACATCTATAAACCGAACGCCTCGGCGTCTAACTTGTGGATTGGGGTTGTCCAACAGCCATCGGTCACGATGAATAACGTCTATGATTTTCAGTTGTGGATGAAACCTTACCAATTCTGGACCACGAGCGATGCCAACGGTAATTTTGTCATCTCCAATGTCATCGCTGGTAACAATTACACTTTGTATGCGTTTGGTGCGGGGGCGGCGGGAATGTTCATGTCGAAAAATCAGATCGGTGGGAATCCTGGAATCACCTACGCCTTGCCGTCGCCACAATTTACTGTCGTGGTGACTGGCGGAGCGACAAACAATCTCGGCACCGTGACTTGGACGCCGACGCGCGTCGGCCCGACCGTTTTTGAAATCGGCTATCCTACGCGTAAAGGCGACAAGTTCCGGCATGGCGATGACTATTGGGTTGGCGACGTCGGACCTAGCCCGACCTCACCCAGTCCCATCTGGAACAAGTTCATGGAATTTCCTTTCGACTTTCCGAACGGGCTGAACTATGTCGTCGGCCAGAACCGCTGGAACACGGACTGGAATTATATCCAATCAGTTTATCCTGACTTGGCGGGCAACAACGCGGGTTCCAGTTCCACCGTCACCTTCAATCTTACTTCAAGCCCAGGCAGCGCCACGGCGTCACTTTTGCTGGGCATCGCTTCGGATGACAACAGTCCGATTTATGTCACGGTGAATGGCACTCTCTTGAGCGCCGGCAACGCCACCGGCACGCCACAGACATCCCTGCCAACAACCGGATGGTTTCCGATCAACGATGCCAGCGACACCAACATCCGCGAAGAAAATCACGGCGCGTATTCTGACGAGCGGCTCACCTTCGCCGGCAGTTTGCTGCACGCGGGCAACAACACAATTAACTTCAGCTTTCGTCAGGCCGGCGGCTCAAGTTTTTCGCACCACTTCATCTACGATTACATCCGGCTCGAATTGACCGGCTACGTTCCGCCCGCGCCGGCGAGCGTGACCGCTTACGCCGGAAATAATTCCGTGCTGTTGAGCTGGCCGGCGGTTGCGGGAGCCACGAGTTACAATCTTCTCCGCTCGACGGTTTCCGGCAGCGGTTATGTTTTCAACACGAACGGCGTGACCGGCCCGGTCTGCGGCAGCGGCCCGGCGAACGCGACGTGGGTGGACAGCACGGCGGTCAACGGCACAAATTATTATTACGTCGTGCAATCCGTGAACCCGGTGAACGTCAGTAGCAATTCGCCGCAAAGTTTCGCCGTCACGCCGTCAGCGGTAATTTCGTCCGCCGTGCCGGCTGCGCCCACGGGCCTCATGGTGACGAGCACAAACAGCGCGGTGACGTTCACTTGGAGCGCGGTGACGGGCGCGAATTTCTACACCATTTATCGCGGCACGGTTGTCAACAAGCTTGGATATGTCATTCGCTACGATATTTTAAGCAACACGACGACCAGTCCGGCTTACACGGATGCTTCGGGAACTTTGGGTTGCACTTATAGTTACTATGTCACCGCCACGAGCGCGGGCGGGACAAGTGACAATTCCACCAACGTCACCGCCAAGCCCGTGCCGCCGCCGCCGGCGAATCCGCCGGCGAATGTGAAAATCTCGACGACCGTCACCAGCACGAACCAATCTACCTTCATCAGTTGGTCTCCGGTCAGCGGCGCGGTGGGTTACATTCTTTTCCGCGCCACCAGCACGAACGGCCCGTTTGTTTTTCCCGGCAATTACGTCATGAGCATGACGATGACCAATTGGACGGATGGCGGGCTGAACAATAGTTCGCTGTATTCCTATGAAGTGATTGCGATGAACGCGGGCGGCATTTCGGGCGCGTCGGCCATCGTCACCACGCCGCCGCCGGCGCCGGCCACACTCGGTGCGACGCCGGGCAATTCGCAAATTCTTTTGAACTGGTCGGCGTCGCCCGGTGCAACGAGTTACACCGTCAAGCGCGGCACCAGCAGCGGGAACGAAATCTTCACCGTGGCCACCGGCGTGAGCAGCACCAGTTACATTGATTCCGGCCTCGTCAACGGCACGACGTATTACTATGTCGTCCAAGCCGTCGGCCCGAGTGGAACCAGCGTCAAATCTCCCGAAGCCAGCGCCACGCCGAACAGCAGCGTAATCGTTTCAGGGTTGATTTGGACCGGCGCAAAAAGTTCATTGTGGGACACCGCCGCGACGAATTGGGTCAATAACCTTGTCGCCACGATCTACACCAACGGCAGCAACGTCACGTTTAACGATTCGGCGGCAACTGCCAGCGTAACCATTAACTCTACCGTGCAGCCCGCCGCGATGACGTTTGCCAATTCCAATTTGAGTTATGCGATAAGCGGCAGTGCCGGCATTGGTGGCACGGCGACATTATACAAAGTCGGCACGGGTCCGTTGACGCTCAACACCACCAATTCATTTTCCGGCGGCATCGTGATTGACAACGGAACCTTGCTTGTCGGCAACATCGGCGCGAACGGCAGCGCGTGGGGCACCGGCCCGATCACGTTTCTCGGCGGCACGCTCCAATTCAACGGCTACGGCGGGAGCACCGGCACCGGCTGGGGCGGAATGACCAACGCGTTCATTGTTCCGACGGGAGAAAGCGGCACGCTTCTGCTGCCGCCGCGCTGGGGCTACAGCGCGCCATTCACCAGTCCGCTCTTTGGCGGCGGCACGCTGAACGTCACGGTTGATTACGTCCGCGATTATTTCAGCGGTGACTGGTCGGCGTTCGCCGGCTTGATCAATGTCAGCCCGCGCAGCGGCACGGGCGACTTCCGCATTGCGAATACAACCGGCTATGCCGGCGCGGCGATTTACCTGAACAGCGGCGTCAACTGTTACACCATCAACAATAATAATCTGACGGTTGATCTCGGCGAACTGGGCGGCGTCAGCGGCGCTTTCATTGGCTCCGGCAGCGGCAGCGCCATCAATCCGACGTGGCGCATCGGCGCGAAGAACACGACGAACACCTACGCCGGAACCATCGCCGACGCGGGCGTGACCTCGCTCATTAAAACTGGCACCGGCACGTTCATTCTCACCGGCGCGAACAATACTTACAGCGGCGGCACAACCATCAGCGGCGGCGCGCTGTTCGTCAACAATTCCGCCGGCAGCGGCACGGGTTCCGGCGCGGTCACGGTCGCCAATGGCGGCACGCTCGGCGGCACGGGAATTATTTCCGCCGCCGTCACCGTTCAAAACGGCGGAGCACTCGCGTCCGGAAATCCGCTCGGCACACTGACCATCAGCAACAATCTCACGCTCGCCGGCGGCAGCACGACACTGGTTCAGGTTCAACATTCGCCGCTGACGAATGACGCCGTGAAAATTTCCGGCACGCTGATTGAAGGCGGCACGTTGAATGTGTCCGACCTGGCCGTGGGGACTTTAACCAACGGCGACAGTTTCAAAGTGTTCAGCGCCGGAGTTTATTCCGGTGCCTTTACCAATTTTATTTTGCCAACCTTGGCAGGAAATCTGGCGTGGGACACGAGCGCCTTGAAAATTTCGGGAACGCTTGCCATCGTGACCTTGACCCCGCCAATCATCGCCGGTTTCAAGCTGGTTGGCGGAAGCCTGGTGATCAACGGTTCGGGCGGCACCGCCAACTGGACGTATCTCCTTTTATCCTCGACGAATCTGGCGCTGCCCACCGCGCAATGGATACCGATTGCGACGAACCAGTTCGACGTCGCCGGCAATTTCAACTTCACCAACAACCTCGACCCCAGCTCGTCGCAGAGCTTTTACCTGTTGCAACTACGATAATGATTATGAATAAATTCAAAACGCGATTTTGCCTGACCGGGCTGGCGGTGTTCACATTGTGTTCCGGGACGAGTTTTGCCCAATCGGGGCCGAACACCACGCGCGCCATCGTCGAGCAGGCCGCCGCCGCAGGCACCGCGATTCCGCCGGGGCCGTTTGCGCCGACGTGGGATTCGCTGCGCACAAATTATTCCGTGCCCGGTTGGTTTCGCGACGCGAAGTTCGGCATCTTCATGCACTGGGGACTTTACGCCGTGCCCGCCCACGGCAGCGAGTGGTATGAGAAGCACATGTATGGCAATCACGGCATCACGCAATGGCACACGGAAAAATTCGGCCCGCCGGACAGGTTCGGCTACAAGGATTTCATTCCCATGTTCAACGCGACCAATTGGGATCCAGACGCGTGGGCGACCTTGTTCAAAAAAGCCGGCGCGAAAATCATCATCCCCACCGCCGAGCATCACGATGGTTTCGCGCTTTGGGACAGCGCGGTCAACAAATACAACGCGAAAAAAATGGGGCCGCACCGCGATCTCATCGGCGATCTCGGTAAGGCCGTGCGGAAACAGGGATTGAAGTTCGGCGTCTCCAACCACGGCATCGAGCATTTCACTTTCATCCAGCCGACGGCGGGACAGACGAACGACCTTTACGATCCGCAGTGGAAAGATTTTTACAGCGTAGCCGACCGCAGCGACGCCGCGTGCAAAAAATTTCTCGAAAGTTGGGTCGCGCAAAACGTGGAGCTGATTGACCAGTATCAGCCGGACATTTTGTGGTTCGATAACGGCGTGAATGGCCGCGTGTTCGATGCGATCAAATTGAAGGTTGCCGCGTATTACTACAATCGCGCCGCGACGTGGGGCAAGGCCGTCTCGCTTGAAACCAAAGACAGGGCGTATCTCGCCGGCAGCATCATGGACTTTGAACGCCGCAGTCGCGCGCCAAAAGAGCTGACGGATTTTGTGTGGGACGTAGACGAGCCGGTGCTTTACCGATTCGGTTACACGGAAGGTTCGCCCATTGCCTCCGCCGACGGCACGGTGCGGCTATTGGTGGAATGTGCGAGCAAAAACGGCGGGCTGCTGCTGAACATTTCGCCGAAGGCCGATGGCACAATTCCCGACGACCAGCAAAAGCTGCTTCTGCAAATCGGCGCGTGGCTGGACGTGAACGGCGCGGCGATTTACGGCACGCGCCCGTGGACGCAATTCGGCGATGGCAAAATCCGCTTCACCACCAAGGACAAAACGCTTTACGCGATTTCGCTGGGCTGGCCGGGCGAGCAGGTGACGATTCAATCGCTGGCGAAAGGGAAGTTTTCGGACATCGAGTCGGTGAACCTGCTCGGCCACAAAGGCGCGTTGGAATTCACGCAGGATGAAGCGGGATTGACGATTAAAATGCCCGTTGAGAAACCGTGCGACTATGCATTCACTCTGGAGATTGTCCCGAAGCCCGGCAATTCTGAACCAAAGAAATAATCGGTAATAATTTTTTTACAACCATACCTCGAATCAACCGTGAACTCGTCAAACATCCGCACATTTACCACGCAAGCCGCGCTTGCCGGTATTCTTGTTTTCACCGCGCACGCGGCTGATCCAACTTATTGGTCGTGGGCGCAGACGCCGGCGATGGGTTGGAATTCCTGGGATTGCTACGGCGCGGGCGTCTGGCAGACCGACGTGGTTGCCAACGCCGATTACATGGCGGCCAATCTCAAATCGCACGGCTGGAATCTCATCACGATTGACATCCAATGGTATGAGCCGCTCGCGCACACCACCGAATATCGCAAAGGCGCGGCGCTCGAAATGGATGCCAACGGTCGGTTGCTCCCTGCGCCAAACCGTTTTCCACTGACGGCGGAAACTCACTCGTTCAAACCCGTCGCCGATTATCTGCACGCGAAAGGTTTGAAATTTGGTTTGCATCTCTTGCGCGGCATTCCGCGCCAGGCCGTTGACCGCGACAACGCGCCGATTCTCGGCACGGAATTTCACGCGCGCGACATCGCCGACACGAACAGCAGATGTTTTTGGAACACCGACATGTATGGCGTGGACATGACCAAGCCCGGCGCGCAGGCGTATTACGATTCGGTCTTCGCGCTGATGGCGTCGTGGGATTTGGATTTTGTGAAAGTGGACGACCTTTCCGCGCCGTATCACAAGGCCGAGATTGAGGCCATCCGCAAGGCGATTGACAAGAGCGGTCGCGCGATTGTTTTTTCAACGTCGCCCGGCGGCACGCCGCTCAACGAAGGCGAGCATGTCCAGACGCACGCGAACCAATGGCGCATCAGCGGCGATTTTTGGGACGGGTGGCGGCAGCTTTACGAACAGTTCGCACGGCTCAACAACTGGACGCCGTTTCGCGGCGCGGGACACTGGCCGGACGCGGACATGATTCCGTTCGGCAACATCCGCGCGTGGACGACGAACGGCTGGACGCACTTCACGCGCGACGAGCATTACACGCTGATGACGTTGTGGGGCATCGCACGTTCGCCGCTCATTCTTGGCGGCAACCTGCCGAAGAACGACGACTTTGAACTGTCGTTGCTGACGAACGACGAAGTCATCACCGTGAACCAGAACTCCGCGAACAACCACCAGCTTTTCAACACCAACAATCAGGTCGCGTGGATCGCCGACGTGCCGGGAACGAAAGACAAATACCTCGCCGTGTTCAATACTTCACCGCCGCCACCACCCGGCGGTGGCCGTCGTCGCGGCCCGCCCGCTGGCGTTTCTACCAATGCGCCTGCTGCATCCACCAACGCGACTACAGCCGCGCCCGTCGTTGCGCCAGCGACAAATAATCCTGCCGCAAAATTGCCCGTCAGCATTTCTGTTTCACTCGCCGGCCTCGGCATCGGTGGCGCAGTAAAAGTGCGCGACCTCTGGACACACAAAGACCTCGGCGATTTCACCGGCGAATTCGCACCGGTCGTCAACTCGCATGGCGCGGGACTATACCGCGTGTCGCCTACCAAATGAAAACATCCATCAAAACTATCGCTCTCACCGTGTGGCTGCTCGTCGTTGCGGCGTGTCTCCACGCTGCGGAAACGACGCTGAAAAATTCCCGCACTGGGCCGTTCATCCTCGGCGCGGACATTTCGTGGGTGCCGGAAGACGAGGCGGACGGCGCGGAGTATTTTGACCACGGCGTGAAGAAAGACATTTTTGAAATCTTGAAGGAATACAAATTCAACTACGTCCGGCTGCGGCTTTTCGTTGATCCAAAATCCACCAACGGCTACGCGCGCCGCCGCGCCGAGGCGTTTTGCGACCTTGCGCACGTCAAGGCACTCGCCAAACGTGCCCATGCGGCGGGCATGGGAATTCTTTTGGACGTGCATTACGGGGACACCTGGACTTCGCCCGGCCATCAGGACAAGCCCGTCGCGTGGCGCGATTTCAATGTCGAGCAACTCGCGCAGGCCGTCCACGACTTCACGCACCGCGCGATTTACGAAATGAAAACCAACGGCACGCCCGCCGACATGGTGCAGGTTGGCAATGAAATTTCCGACGGCATGCTGTTCCCCGACGGACGCCGCAGCAACTTCGACAACTTCGCCGCGTTCGTGAAAGCCGGGATCGCTGGCGCGAAGGAAGTTGATCCGAAAGTGAAAATTGTTTTGCACCATCACCTCGGCCGCAGCAACGAGCGCGTGCGCGACTGGGTGGACAATTTTGTGAAGCGCGGCACGGACTTCGACATCATCGGCATGTCGTGCTACGCGCAGGCGCAGGAAGGCGACTGGAAAAATAATTTCGCCGACCTCGCGAAGCGTTATCCCGACAAGGGCCTGCTCGCCCTCGAATACTCCGCGCGCAAACGGTTCATCAACGACCTCATGTTCGAGACGCCGGATAAAAAAGGCCTCGGCACTTTCATTTGGGAGCCGACGCGGCATCGCGAATCGCTGTTCGACAAAGACGGCAAGAGCGCGGGTGGCGGACAAGAATCAAACTTCACCACCGACACCGGCATCGCGCAGGGCGCGCGGATGCGGACGAATTCAATTTTACGGACGAATCTTTCGGTGACGGCTCCGGTCAACACCAATTCACCCGAAGCCATCTTCCGCAGTTTCGGCACGAACGAAAACGCGCGGGCGACCTGGCGTCAGCGACGTTTCGGCGGGCGCTATGAAGCGAACGATTTTTTCAGCATGTATCCGCAGATGTCCCGCGACTACGGCAACCCTTGATTCAAGAAAATACAAAAAATCACGGGACTCCGTCCCTAACCTAAATTTGTTATGGCTACGAACCATTTTAAACTCGCAATTTGCGCTGGGCTGCTCGCGCCCGTCACATGGATGGGTTGCCAGACGGTGCCTAAAACTGCGGTAGGAACATATATTCCATCCACCGCCACTGATCCTAAAGCACCCTTGCACGTCACGCCGATGCACACGACGCATCCGGAAGTTTTCTCTGGCATTTCCGGCCCCGGTCATCCCGTCGTTGGTGATGGCTACGGCGGTTATCGCACCGGTCGCGAGGGAACAATGTATCGCGGCGATGAACCGGCGAAACCCGGCTGGCTCGACCTTGGTGATCGCGCGCACGGCACGGCGGTTCGCGATGGAATGATTCCCCCGCTGCGTCCCATCTGGGAACTGCATCTGCGCGATACCATCATCAATAAAGGCGGCGATGGTTTTTATTACATGACCGGCTCAACCGGCGACAACATCTGGGACATCACTTGCGGCATCGAACTCTGGCGCTCCAAGGATTTGAAGAAATGGGATTACGTCGGCTTGGTTTGGAGTTTCGTGAAGGACGCGACGTGGGAAAAAAATGCGCGCTACGTCTGGGCGCCGGAGATTCATTACGTTCGCGGCAATTATTATTTTGCTTACTGCGTTTCCGGCGGGCAAGGCGGCGGCACGGGCATCCTAAAAAGTTCGACCGGCAAACCCGAAGGCCCGTATGTTTTTTCGTTTACCAACAACGCCCGCATCGGCGGTGGAATTGACGCGACGCTGTTTGAAGATGACGACGGCTCGGTTTATTTCACCAGCGGCGGCGCGGGTTCCATCAGGAAAATGTTGCCGGACATGAGCGGATTTGACGGCCCCGCGCACAGCATTCAATTTGAAAAACCGGCGGACGGAAGCTGGACGCGCAACAACATCGCGCAGGAAGGCGCATCGCTGTTCAAGCACAACGGAATTTATTATCTCGGCGGCGCGGGTTTCTACCAAGGCCGTTACAGCAGCGTGGTCGCCATGTCCACGAACCTTTTTGGCCCGTATAAAAACTGGCACGAGGCCGTGCCGTGCGGCGGCGGTGGAAATTATTTCAAAGGCCCGGACGGGTTCTGGTATTGCACTTACTTCGGCAACGACGACCAGTCACCGTGGCGCGAGAAGCCCGGCATTGTGCGGATTGATTTTGCGGCGGACGGTCGCATTATGATTGCCGATGAGCAGCCCGCCTTCATTTTGAAAAAGGGCGCATTTACGCACTGGCGCACGAATCCTCCTGCTTCAACCGTCAATAAATGAAAATGAAAATCATCGCTCAAATCAATTTGGTTGCCGGCGCATTGTTTTTTTCTGCCAAAATGCTTGGCGCGGCGGAATTGGCAACTAACGTGACGATGGCTTCCGCAGCGCCTGGTCCCGCGCCGGTGATTCTTACGCCTAAATCTGCCGCCACGCCGCGCATCAATGGCGCGAAAATTTTCGGCGTGCGCCCCGGTTCGCCGTTTTATTATTGCATCCCCGCGACCGGCGACCGGCCGATGACTTTCACCGCCGATGGATTGCCGGAAGGGTTGCAATTTGATCCGGCGAGCGGACGCATCACCGGCACACTGAAAATCCCCGGCGAATTCAAAGTCACGTTGCGCGCAAAAAATTCCCTTGGCGAATCAGAGAAACCATTTCGCATCGTCGTGGGTGAAGAGATTCAACTCACGCCCGCGATGGGGTGGAACAGTTACAATTGTTTTGGCGAGCGCGTCACGCAAGACCTCGCGTTGCGCGCGGCGAGGCAGATGATCAAGCTCGGCTTGGATCAGCACGGCTGGACTTACATCAACATGGACGACGGCTGGCAGGGCACGCGCACCGGGCCGTTCACTGCGCTGCAAGCCGATGCGCAACGCTTCACGGACATCAAGGCGATGGTGGATGAAATTCACGGCATGGGATTGAAGGCCGGACTTTATTCAAGTCCGTGGGTCGTTACCTACGGCGGCAAGCCCGGCGGCTCGGCGGAAAATCCCGAAGGCACGTCGCAACGCTGGCCGGGCGGCGCGGCAAAGAACAAAAAAGTCCTGCCTTCGGCCATCGGTAAATACCGGTTCACTTACCAGGACGCGCAACAGTTCGCCGACTGGGGTTTTGATTATTTGAAACTGGACTGGGGTCCGGTGGAAGCGCCGGAAACAAAAGAGATGCATCAGGCATTGCGGCTCACGCGCCGCGACATCGTGTTGAGCCTTTCTAACAACCACATCAAAAGTTTGTTGCCGATCATCGGCGATGTTTCGCCGTGGGCGCAGTCGTGGCGCACGACCACGGACATCCGCGATGTCTGGAGTCGCGTCGCCAATGACATTGGTTTCAGCCAGCAGCCGTGGGCGACCTCTTGCCGTCCGGGTCATTTCAACGATGCCGACATGCTTGTCGTCGGGCAGATCGGCGGCTGGCCTCCGAGCAATCTGCATCCGACCAAACTCACGCCGGATGAACAATATCTCCACATCAGTCTCTGGTGTCTCCTGACGAGTCCGCTGCTCATCGGTTGCGACATGGAGAAAATGGACGACTTCACCTTGAGCCTGCTTACCAACGACGAAGTGCTGGAAGTGAATCAAGACACGCTCTGCAAACAAGCCGTGCAAGTCGGCGGAGACGGCGACCTGAAAGTTTATGCGAAACCGCTGGATGACGGTTCGCTCGCCGTCGGTCTGTTCAATACCGGCAAAGAATCTGCAACAGCCACAGCGAACTGGTATGATTTGAAACTCAAAGGCAAGCAGCGCGTGCGCGATCTCTGGCGGCAAAAAGACCTCGGCGTGTTCGCCGATAAATTTGAAGCGCCCGTCGCCGCGCATGGCGTGGTGTTCGTCCGCATTTTCCCGAATCCATAAAACGAAAAATTAAATACCGCTGTGAAAAATCCATTATCACGTCGCAAATTTCTCAAAACATCCGCGCTCACCACCGGTGCCGGACTGACCGCGCCATTGTGGTTGTCGCATCTGCTCGCTGCCGGGGAAACGCCCGCCGCCGGTTACGCGATTGCGCCCGGCCCGTTCCAGCCGACTTGGGAATCGCTGGAGCAGAATTACAAACTGCCCGACTGGTATCGCAACGCGAAGTTCGGCATCTGGATGCACTGGGGTCCGCAGAGCCAGCCGGGTGACGGCGACTGGAACGCGAAATATATGTATGACCAGGGCCGGCCGCAGTATCAGTTTGCCCTGCAAAAATACGGGCATCCGTCGAAGTTCGGTTTCAAAGATGTCTGCAACGATTGGAAGGCGGAAAAGTGGGATCCCGCCGCGCTGCTCAAGCGTTTCCAAGGCGCGGGCGCGAAGTTTCTCGTCCAGATGGCGAACCACCACGACAACTTCGACAATTTCAATTCAAAATTTCAGCCATGGAATTCCGTCAACGTCGGCCCGAAAAAAGACATCGTCGGCACTTGGCAAAAACTCGTGACCGCAGC
Source organism: Limisphaerales bacterium (assembly GCA_043749955.1). Taxonomy (GTDB): domain Bacteria; phylum Verrucomicrobiota; class Verrucomicrobiia; order Limisphaerales; family UBA11358; genus UBA11358. The sequence continues at coordinate 15,199 of JAYVCM010000389.1, forward strand.
CGGCATGAAATTTGGCGTCAGCGTTCACGCCGCGCGCGCATGGAACTGGTATGAAGACGCGCAAGGCAGCGACAAAACCGGGCCGCTCGCGGGCGTCCCCTACGACGGCAAGCTGACGAAGGCGGACGGCAAAGGTTTGTGGTGGGACGGCCTCGACCCGCAGGATTTGTATGCGCAGAACCACGCCATCGGCGCGGAACCGGACGCGGCTTATGTCACCAAGTTTTTCAACCGCATCAAAGACCTGATTGATGGGTATCATCCCGACCTGATTTTTTTCGACGACTCCAAGCTGCCTCTGGGCGACGTGGGGTTGAACCTCGCCGCACATTTCTACAACGCCAATCAAAAATGGCACGACGGGAATCTTCAGGCCGTCATCATTTCCAACGGCAATTCCGTGGCCGAGCAACAGGGCATCGTCAACAACTTTGAACGCAACATGTCGCTTGATCTGCTGCGAATCCCGTGGAACAAGGGCAGCACCGTCGGCCCGTGGCATTACAGCATCGCCGATTACAACAAGGGCTACACAAAATCCGCGACGTGGATTCATCTGCTCGTGGATGTGGTCAGCAAAAACGGGACGCTGCTGCTTTCGTTCCCGTTGCCCGGCGACGGCGCGCTGGACAACAAGGCCATCGCAGTTCTCGACGCCATGACCAGTTGGATGGCCGTCAACAGCGAGTGCATTTACGACACGCGTCCGTGGGTGATTTACGGCGAAGGCCCGTCCGTGAAAAACGACGCCACCGCGAAAGAGACTGCGGGCAATCCGCCGCGCGGCCTCGGCCCGGCTTTGAACGCGAGCGACATCCGCTTCACCACCAAGGGCGATGTGCTATATGCGGTCGTGATGGGCTGGCCCGAAGGCGGGAAGACAACCATCAAATCGCTCGCCACCAACTCGCCGAATTATAAACGCGAGATTGGCAGCATCGAAATGCTCGGCTCATCCGGGAAACTGGAATTCGCCCGCGACGAAAGCGGATTGACCGTGACGCTCCCGACGCAGAGAACCAAAACCGACGATTTCGGCGTTGCCCTAAAAGTCATCCCGAAAGTCTGATCTGTTTTAATTCTCCATGAAAACTTAAAACTATTTTATGAATCATTCCCGAACCCTCGCGCTCGTCGCATTGGCAATCTTGACCGCAAAGTTGTCGCCATCGGTTTTCGCACAGGCTAATTCTAACATGGTCGAGGCAACCCAACCGGCGCAAACCAACCGCGTCCAAGATGCGAGGCGCGCGAATCGCAGCGCGGCGGTTGCCGTCGCCGCCGCGAAGTTGCCGGCGATTCCGCCCGGCCCGGTGCAGCCGGCATGGGAATCCATCCGCGCAAATTACCAAGACCCCGATTGGTTTCGCGACGGCAAGTTCGGCATCATGATGCACTGGGGCATCTACTCTGTCCCGGCACACGGCAGCGAGTGGTATGTGCGCTATATGTATGGCGGCAACAAAGGCATGATGCAGTGGCACACGGAACACTTCGGGTCGCCGACCAACTTTGGCTACAAGGATTTTTTCCCGATGTTCACCGCCGCCAAATGGGATCCGGATGCGTGGGCGCAATTGTTCAAGGACGCGGGCGCAAAATACGTCATCGCCAGCGGCGAACATCACGACGGCTTTTCCAATTGGAAGAGCGACATCAATAAATTCAACTCGTTCAACTACGGGCCGCATCGCGACCTCGTTGGCGACCTCACCGCCGCCGTGCGCAAAGTCGGATTGAAAACCGGCGTGGCCAATCACAGCAACGCGCATTTCGATTTCATTCCGGCCCTGCCCGGCAGCGACGAATTTGATCCCGAATGGTCTGCGTTTTATAGCGTCGCCGACCGCAGCGACGCCGCGTATGCGAAGTTTGTCGAAACGTGGACGACCAAAAACATGGAACTCATCGACAAATATCAGCCCGACATGCTCTGGTTTGATTTTAACGGCAGCGACCGCAGTTGGGATCCGCTCAAGGTGCGGCTCGCCGCGTATTACTACAACCGCGCGGCGGCGTGGGGCAAACAGGTGGCGATCAGCAGCAAGGGCCAGTCGTTTCTGGCGGGGATGTTGATGGATTACGAGCGGCAGGGACGCGCGCCGAAAAAAATGACGGACTATGTCTGGCAGCCGGATGATCCCATCGCCGACAAATTCGGCTACGTCGAAGTCCCGGATGCGAACGGAAAAATGGTGGGTCTGCCGTTGAAATCGCCCGGCGGCATCGTGGGCAACCTCGTCAACAACGTCAGCCGCAACGGAAATTATTTGCTGAACATTTCGCCCAAGGCCGACGGCACGATTCCCGACGACCAGCAGCGGGCGTTGCTCGCCATCGGCAAATGGCTCGGTGTGAACGGCGACGCGATTTACGGCACGCGCCCGTGGAAAATGTCCGAGGAAGGCCGCGTGCATTTCACGACGAAAGACCAGACGCTTTACGCGATCAGCCGCGCATGGCCGACAAATGAACTTGTCATTCCCGCGCTCGGCGATGGAAAAGGAGTTGAAGGTAAGATCACGAAAGTCGAATTGCTTGGCCACGATGGCGTGCTGGAATTCACTCAGAACGCTGCCGGACTCAAAGTGAAATTTCCCGCGCAGAAACCCTGTGACTACGCCTACTCCTTGAAAATTTCGGGATTGAAGCTTCCGCCCGCCGCTGCCTCCAAGCCGGTTGACCCGGCCACACTTCCATCGGATGCCACCGGCATCATTCAACAATGAAAAATTCATTCTCCCGCCGTCAGTTCGTGAAAAATTCAGCGCTGTTTGTCGGCGCAGGCATGAGCTATCCGCTGTTGCGAACATTCGCCGCCGACACCAACGCGCCCGCAACCACGCCCATTGCCGCGCGGCCCGCCGCCAACTTACTAACACTGGACGCCTCGGCTCGTCCTCCGGCAGCCGAGTCGGCTGGTTTTAAGATGGGCACGGCCACCGCGCCCGGCGGCCATACTCTTACCTTGGACAGCCGCAGTTTGCGGCGCGACGGTCAGCCGTGGGTGTTCATCTCGGGTGAGTTTCATTTTTCGCGCTGCCCGGAATCGGAATGGCGTGACGAACTGCTCAAAATAAAAGCTGGCGGAGTCAGTGTCGTGGCCACCTACATTTTTTGGATTCACCATGAGGAGGTCGAGGGCACATGGGATTGGAGCGGCCAGCGCAACCTGCGGAAATTTCTCGAAACGTGTCAGGCCGTTGGTCTGGACGTGTTGCTGCGCATCGGCCCATGGTGTCATGGCGAAGTGCGCAACGGCGGCTTCCCCGACTGGCTGCAAAAGATGGGCGACGACAAAGTGTTTACCTTACGCCGGAACAATCCCGGTTATCTCGGCTACGTCACGAAGCTTTACGCGCAAATCGCGCAGCAGGCGAAAGGGCTTTTGTGGAAGGACGGCGGCCCGGTCATCGCCATCCAGTTGGAAAATGAATTCAGCGGCCCCACGGAACATTTGATCACGTTGAAAAAAATGGCGCGCGACGCCGACATGGATGTGCCGCTCTACACCTGCACCGGCTGGGGCTCGGGCGGCGCGGCGGCGTTTGGTGAACTGGTGCCGTTTTCGGGTGCCTATGTGGATGGCTTCTGGGACCGCTCGCTGAACGGCGGCGGTTACGGCGGCGTGCTCCGATTTTCCGGATCGCGGCGCGGCAATGCGGCGGCGATGGGCATGCTCGGTGACAGTCCGGCCACGACGAACGCGGCTCCAAAATCGTCTCCGGCCAGAGCCGGAACTTATCCCCCCTGCACCTGCGAACTCGGCGGCGGCATGATGGCGAGTTATCACCGGCGCGTTTTCATGTGGCCGGAAGACACCGAATCCCTGGCCCTGGTCAAACTCGGCTCGGGCGTGAATCTCCTGGGCTTTTACATGTATCACGGCGGCGAAAATCCCGAAGGCAAACTGACCAACCTCAACGAGACGCAGGCGACGAATTATTGGAATGATCTGCCGGTGAAAAATTACGACTTCCAGGCGCCCATCGGCCAATACGGCCAGACACGCGGGCACTATCACTTCTTGCGCCAGCTCGGTTTGTTTCTGCAAGACTTCGGCCCCGGACTTTCCGCCATGACTTCACATACGCCCAGCGCGCGCGGTTCGCTCAACTGGGCCGCGCGTTCCAATGGCGACAGCGGCTACCTCTTCGTCAGCCATTACCAACATTTGTCGCCGCAACCGGATCGGGAAAATATCCAATTCCAGATCAAGCTCGCTGGTGGCGACATCACCGTGCCATCCGCGCCGGTCACGATTCCCTACAACAGCCGCTTTTTTTGGCCGCTCAATTTGGATCTTGGCGGAGTAAAACTTATTTCTGCTTCCGCGCAGCCGATTTGCCAGCTCAATGATCGGAGCATGCGCTACACCGTCTTCAAACAAACCGCCGCGATTCCGGCGGAATTTGTTTTCGATGCGGCGACTGCTGTGGTGGATTCTTCCACCGGAAAAATCACAAACGAGAACTCGCAGATTCAAGTGCGCAACGTCCAGCCCGGTCTGGGCGCAGCCATCCGGCTGCATGGCAAAGACGGGAAGAAACACGTCATCATCCTGCTCGACGAAGCGACGTCGCTGGATCTGTGGAAAGGCGAATGGCAGGGTCTGGAACGTCTTTTTGTGACGCACGCGACTTTGCTGCTCGATGGTTCTGCTTTGCGACTGCGCGCAGAAAAACCGGAAGATTTTTCCGTCGCCATTTTTCCCGCGCCAGCCAGCGTCAAGGATGGTCACGCCAAACTGGCGGCGAAGGACAACGGTTTGTTCCGCCGTTTTTCGCCACGCGTTGCCGCCGAAAAACCGTTGCAAGCCATCGTGGAACAAGTTCAGCCCGCCGGTCCGGCGCGCACGATTCCGATTGCGCCGGCGGTTTCCGGTCGCCGGCAGGGAATGGCGATGCAGCCGGAAGATGCGGACTTTGCGCAAGCGGCCGTTTGGCGCGTGAAGCTTCCCGCCTGCGTGGACGCGAGCCGCGACCTGCGTTTGCGCGTGCGCTACACCGGCGACGTCGCCCGCGCCTATCACGCCGACAAATTGCTCGCCGATGATTTCTATCATGCCCGTCCCTTTGAGATCGGACTCGCCCGTTACGGACGCGCCGTGCATCAGGATGGTCTCGTGCTGAAAATTCTCCCGCTGCGTGAAGACGCGCCCATTTACATCACCGACCGTTCCCAGCTCAAATTCGACGACAACCACACCGCCCTTACTCTCGAAGGTGTTGATGTCATCGAGACGCGCGAAGTGCGCCTGCTGGCGGGATAATCATCTTTGAATTCATCCTGTAAACCATAATTTATTGCCGTCTATGAAAGATTCACACTCACGCCGCCAGTTCATCGCACAGGCCGCGCTCGTTGTCGTCGCTGCTTTCAGTCTGTCGCTGTCGCCGGCCCGCGCCGCCGAAACGAACGCGCCGCCGACCACCATCCCCTCCGACAGCAATTACAAAGCTCACAACGCCTGGAACAGAGGATGTGAACGCCGGGTTGCGGCCGTGAAGGACAAACCTTGCGACCTCATCTTCATCGGCGATTCAATCACGGATAATTTCACCGGCCGGCCGTCGCCCAGTTGGGGATCGGTCGGCGGGGAAGTTTGGGATAAATATTATGCGAACCGGCGCGCACTGAATTTCGGCGTCGGCGCGGACACGACCCAGAATGTGCTGTGGCGGCTGGATAACATGGACATCAAGGAATTGAAACCCAAGGTGGCAGTCGTGTTGATTGGCACCAACAACAATAAAAATTCGCCGGCGGAGATTGCCGCTGGTGTGAAGGCGGTCATCGAAAAAACGCGGCAGACTTTTTCCACGGCGAAAATAATTCTCGTCAGCATCCTGCCCAATGCCCGTGCGACGGAGAAAATGGCCGAGGCCAACAAACTCATCCAGCCGTTGGGCGATGATAAATCTGTTTTCTATTTCGACCTCGCCGCCAAAATGACGCCCGTTGGCAACAGTTGGAAGGGCTTGGGGTCGGATCGTCTCCACCTCTTGCCGGAAGGCTACGAACTTTGGGCTTCTGAAATGGAACCGCTGCTGACAAAACTGCTCACCCACAATCCGTAAATAATTAATCGCAACCTATGAAAGACTCTCAATCACGTCGCCAGTTCATCAAAGCATCCGCGCTGTTCACCGGAGCCGCTGCCACCCTGCCGTTCCTGCCGTCCTTCGCCGCCGACACTAATGCCGTTGACCCGAATGCTCTGGCGGCTGGTGCCGCGCCTAGCGCCCTGCCTCCGACGACATCTAACGTGATTTTGCCGCCCGCGCCAAAACCAATTCTCGCCCCGAAAGGTTTCGGTGTCGCACGCGGGCCGTTTCAGCCGACGTGGGAATCGCTTTCCAATTACCAGACGCCGGAATGGTTTCGTGATGCGAAGTTCGGCATCTGGGCGCACTGGGGGCCGCAATGCCAGCCGGAGATGGGCGACTGGTATGCGCAACGGATGTATCAGGAAAAAAATTCCGTCTATAAATTCCACGTCGAGAAATACGGCCATCCTTCAAAGTTTGGTTTCAAAGATGTGATCCACGAATGGAAAGCCGAGCATTGGGATCCCCAGCATCTCATCTCGCTCTACAAGCGCGCAGGCGCAAAATATTTCGCGGCGATGGCGAATCATCACGACAACTTCGACATGTTCAAATCGAAATATCAGCCGTGGAACTCGGTCGCCATCGGGCCGAAGAAAGATATTGTGGGCGGCTGGGCGAAGGCTGCGCGCGCCGCCGGCTTGCGTCTGTCGCTGACCTGCCACGGCGATCGCGCGTGGAGCTGGTATCAAGATGCGCAACGCGCGGACACGAGCGGTCCGCTGGCCGGCGTGCATTACGACGGATTGATGAGCAAGGCCGATGGCAAAGGCAAATGGTGGAACGGCCTCGATCCCCAGGACCTTTACGCGCAGTATCACCCGCTCGGTCGTTACAACTGGCCGCAGAACGGCAATCCGCCCTTGGACAAGGCCTACGTCGAGAAATTTTTCAACCGCACGATTGACCTGATTGACCAGCACCATCCCGACCTCCTTTATTTCGACGACACGGTTCTGCCGATCTATCCTTCGAGCGACATTGGCCTGCGCATCGCCGCCTATCTCTACAACACGAACATCAAGCGGAATGGCAAACTGGAAGCGGTCATCGCGACCAAGGGACTGAATCCCGAACAGCGCAAGGCTTTGCTGCTCGATGTTGAACGCGGCGTCACCAGCGGCGGAGAAATTTTGCCGTGGCAGACGGACACCTGCATCGGCTCGTGGCATTATCAGAAAAGCGTTTTCGAGCAGCACAAATACAAAACGGCAAAGCAGGTTTCGCAGATGCTTGTGGACATCGTCAGCAAAAACGGAAATCTCCAGTTGAGTGTGCCGCTGCCGGGTCACGGCATGCCTGACGCGGACGAACTTAAATTTCTCGCGGACCTCACCGCGTGGATGGATGTGAACGGCGAGGGAATTTTTTCCACGCGCCCATGGAAAACTTACGGCGAAGGCCCGTCCGTCACCAACACCGCACCGAAGGGACAGTTCGGCGGCGCGCGGGATGTGCGGCCTTACACTGCCGAAGATATGCGCTTCACGATGAAAGGCGATTCGCTTTACGCGTTCGTGATGGTCTGGCCGGAATCGCGCAGCACGGTGGTCAAAAGTCTGGCGACCAGCTCGCCGCACATTGACGGACGCAAAGTCGCCGACGTTTCGCTGCTCGGTTACGGCGGCAAGCTCGAATGGACGCAGAACGACCAAGGACTCAACGTGAAACTGCCCGCCGAACCGCCCAGCGCGAGCGCCGTCACATTGAAAATCAAAGGCGTGTTGCCGTCATAAAAACGACCATGAAAATCACCTTGAAATTATTTCTGCTGACATTCTTCGCGGCTGCCAGTCTTTGCCAGGCGCAAACCAACAGCGATGATGCCTTGCCCGCCACTTCCAATGTGCCGGGCGCGCAGTATCCGAAAATTTTTTCGGACAACCGCGTCGCGTTTCGTTTCAAAGCGCCCAAGGCGCAGTCAGTCGCCGTGAGCGTGGGCAAAACGTATCCGATGGCGCGCGACACCAACGGCGTCTGGAGCGTCACGACCGCGCCGCTCGTGCCGGGCTTTCATTATTACTGGCTCGTGATTGATGGCGAAATGGTCAACGACCCGGCGAGCGAAACGTTTTACGGCGTCGGCAAACAAAGCAGCGGCATCGAGATTCCCGAAGCGGGCGTGGATTTTTACGACGTGAAAAACGTGCCGCACGGTGAAGTTCGCGAACGCTGGTATTTTTCCAAGACGACCGGCGCGGCACGGCGCATCTTTGTTTACACGCCGCCGGACTATGACCAGAAACCCAAGATGCGTTATCCTGTTTTGTATTTGCAGCATGGCGGCGGCGAGGACGAGCGGGGATGGGTCGTGCAAGGCCGCGTGAGCCAAATCATGGACAATCTCATCGCCGAGAAAAAATCCAAGCCGATGATCATCGTCATGGAAAAAGGCTCGGCGACGAAGGCCGGTGAAGCGCCCCAGGTGCTGCCGTTCGGCGGCGGCTCGCGTTCGGCCTCGACCAATCGTTTCGCGTTCATGCAGACGTTCAGCGACGTGGTCGTAAACGATTTGATCCCGATGATTGATTCGATCTACCGCACAATTTCCGACCGCGATCACCGCGCAATGGCCGGGCTTTCGATGGGCGGGATGCAGACGTTTCAAACCACGCTGAACCATCTCGACAAATTTTCCTACATCGGCGGCTTCAGCGGTGCGGGTGGACGCTTCGGCCAGCCGGGAAGCGCACCGTTGGACTTGAAGGAATCTTACAACGGAGTTTTTGCCGACGCGGACGCGTTCAACAAAAAAGTGAAACTGGTCTTCGTCGGTATCGGCACGGCGGAACCGAAAAATATGCACGACGGCATCGTCGCCTTCCACGAGGCGCTGACCCAAGGCGGCATCAAGCATGTCTATTACGAATCGCCGGGCACGGCGCACGAATGGCAGACGTGGCGGCGGGATCTGAAGGAATTCGCGCCGCTGCTGTTCAAAAATTGATTTCCCGCTCAAAGAACTTTCAGAATTTTCCGCCATGAATATGAAGCGCAAAAAAACCACGACGGGTTTGCAGGCGATTCTGTTCACCGGCCTGATGGTCGCGGCGGGAACGGTTTGGCCGGCAACAGTTGTTTCCGAAAATCCCGTGTGGCCGAGGCCAATCATCGTGCCCGTGCCGGTGATGACGGCGGGAGTGACGCAGGCGGTCGTCGTGTTGCAAAGCTGGAAAACCATTTCCAATCCGCAGGGCGAATTCTGGAATGACTCCACCAATCTTTCGGCTTGGCATGACATGACCATGGGCGGTGGACGGCGCGGCGGCGGCTTTGGTGGCGGTGGTGGTGGTGGCCAGTCGGCTTTCAAAACTATTTTGGAAATTCCGGCGGACTACGCGGGGCATCGCGTGGTCTTGCGCTTCGATGGCGTTTCCAACGGCGCGAAAATCTGGATCAATGGCAAATTCGTCCGCGACCATTGGGGCTCGTTCATGCCGTTCACCTGCGACATCACGGATTTTGTCGAGCCGGGAAAACCTGCGAATCTCGTCGTCGGTGTTGACGACAGCCGGACGGGTCTCGCGCAATATGTCCGTGCCGGCGGGCTGCAACGCGACGTGAAACTTTTCGCCGCGCCGCTGGATTATCTCACGCGCTTCCATATCGCCACGGATTTTGATGCGCAGTATCGCGACGCGACGATGAAGATCTGGCTGCGCATGGATTTTCACGGCGCAGAAAAAGGACGCGTGAAACTCTCGCTGAAAAACTCCCAAGGCCGGGCTGTGGAATTAAAACCTGATGTGATTGACCTTTCACGCGCAACGCCGGAAATCATCACCGAGGTTCCCGTTGCCAGCCCGCTCAAGTGGGACGCCGAGCATCCGAACCTTTACACGCTCGAAGTCAGCGTCATCGGCGCGTATGGAACGGCGTTGCAAACGCTCTCGCGAAAATTTGGTTTTATAAAAATGGAACGCGCCGGACGCCGCGTGCTCGTCAACGGAAAGGAAGTGAAGCTACGTGGCCTGTGGGGCGGCAACAGCGTTCAGGACATGGTGGATTACAACATCAATCACACGCGTCAGAAATGGGCGACGGAGCAATTGCTCGACGATTGCGACCGGCTCGGCGTTTATGTCACGGACGAGAACCCGGTTGATTTCGCCAAAAATCCCGTCGCCAATGATCCGCAGTTTCTTTCGCAATACCTGAGCTTCATGGCCGACCTCGTGGAGCGTGACCGCGATCATCCATCCGTCATCATGTGGGGCCTGGACAACGAATCGGAATACGGCTCGAACGTCGAACCGACTTTCAAATACGTCCACGCCGAAGACCCGCAGCGCACGGCGATGTTCAGTTGGGGAAGCCGCGCGCCGGCGGACAAGGATCTGCCCTACGACGTTTATAGTTTTCATTATCCGCCGTTCAACGGCGACCTCGCGTCCTACGGCAACTCCGCGTTCAATGCCCGCTCACTCGTTCTCGACCGCCAGCCGCCGCCGGAGATTCCCGTGATCGCCGACGAATATGCGCATCTCCCGATCTACGATCCCGAGGAATTGCGGCGTGATCCGGGCGTGCATAATTTCTGGGGCGAGAGCATCAAATTTTATTGGGAGAAAATGTTTATGACCGACGGCGCGCTGGGCGGCGACATTTTCGGACTGCCCGGCGGGCGCGGCGGCGGCGCGCGTCCGCCGGAATACTGGCTGATCAAAAAAGCCTATTCACCCGTGCGCGTGGACAACCAGACGCTCGCCAATCCCGGAGCGGGAAAATCGCTGAACACTCCAGTGAAGAACTGGTTTGATCACACGGGCCTGGACGAGTTGAAAATTCATTGGGCGGTCGGCGGTGAATCCGGCGACCTGGCCGGCCCAAAGATTGCACCGCACGCAAGCGGACATTTTGAAATTCCTGCGCGCAACTGGCGCGATGGCGATGTGGTCAGCTTGAAATTTTTGCGGGCGGATGGATTGGTGGTCGAGGAAAGCGCCCTGCCAGTTGCGCCCCAGCGACCGGCTTTGCCCATGGCCCAAGGTTCAGCGCCGCGAATCACTGAAGACACCAATTCAATCATCGTGACCGGAACCGATTTCATGGTCGCGTTCAGCAAGCAGACCGGATTGATCACGAGCGGAATTTTTCAGGGAACTGAAATCATCAAGGGCGGGCCATATCTTCACATCGTGGCGACGGACCACGGAAAATCCACTTTAGATTTGCCGGATTGGTCGTTGAAGCAGATCACGACCGCGCGTGAAAACAAGGAAGCGGTCGTTCGCATCGCGGGGAACTACGGCGCGGCGGATGTGGATTTCGAATTGCACATTGATGGCGCGGGATTGATCACGACGAAATACAAACTGGGTGCGTTTCCGTTCACACCGCCGGCCGCGCATCCGCGTCCGTGGAATGATTCGCACTACGGCGGCTTTTCTGAAGTCGGAATTTCCTTCGCCTTGACGAACGGCGTTGACCGGCTCGCGTGGAACCGGAAAAGTTTCTGGTCGTTTTATCCCGAAGACCATATCGGTCGCAGCATCGGCGTTGCGCAACGCGCGGCCACGAACGGTTCATGGGGACAAGGCGGCGGCGGTGGTGGGCGCGGTGGTTTTGGCGGGGGTCAAGGCGGTGGTGCCACGGTCAGCGGCGCGAATGATTTCCGCGCGATGAAGGAATATATCTACTCGGCGGTCGCGCTCGTCGGCGGGACGGAACTGGGTTTGCAGGCGTTGTCCGATGCGCATGATGCGGTGCGGATGGAAATTGTCACCGGCGAGAATGGCGGGATCAACATGATCGTGAACAACGAGTGGAACTATCCGCAACTCGGCAACAGCAATTTCATGAAGCCGCCGATCCATGTCGGCGAAGGCTACGCGAACAGTGTGCGGGTGCGGTTCGCCCGCAACAACGGGGTGCCTTGACAGTTTTCAATCCAGGCCATTTTAACATTTCAATCACATGATCACGAAACGATGCGGATTAATTTTTCTGGCCGTGACCGCTTTGCTGCTGGCGAATGAAGTCCAAGCTCAACCGACGACGGCATCCACGAACGTGGCCGTCGGCCCGCGCGGCGGTGGATTCCGGCGGATGATGGAAGACTCCACGAACATCGTGAAGTTCTCGACGATTCGCGCGCAAGACGTGTGCATCCTGCCGGACGAAGCGACGAAAACTTACTACCTGATTGCGTCGGGCGGCGGAGGTGTGCGCGCGTGGACGAGCAAGGATCTGGAAAGCTGGCAAGGGCCGAAGACGATTTTCAGGACGCCGACAAACATCTGGGGCGACATTCCCACGGCGGGAATCTGGGCGCCGGAGATGCATTTCTACCATGGTAAATATTATTTATTCCTGACTTTTAATTCACAGAACCGGTTGGCAGAGCAGTGGCGGCAATGGCGTCCGCGCGTCACGCGCGGCTCGCAGATTTTGTGGGGCGAATCGCCGAACGGGCCGTTCATGGCGTTCACGAATCATTCCACGACTCCGCCGGACATGATGACGCTGGACGGAACGCTTTGGGTCGAGGACGGCGTGCCTTACATGGTGTTCTGCCATGAGTGGGTGCAGATCACCGACGGCACGATTGAATATATTCCGCTCAAAGAAGATTTGTCCGAAGCGACCGGCGAACCGAAGAAAATGTTTCGCGCCAGCTCGGCAAAATGGAGCGAGCCGGTGGAAGAAGGCGGCCACGTCACCGATGGCGCGTATCTTTACAAGGGCAAGACCGGAAAACTTTACATGATCTGGTCGAGCCGCGCGCATGACCAGACTTACGAACTGGGTGTCGCCATTTCCGATTCCGGCAAACTGGCCGGGCCGTGGCGGCAGGAGGACGAACCGATCTTCAAGGACAACGGCGGACATGGAATGATTTTTCACACGTTCGAAGGGAAGCTGATGATGGTGTTGCACGCGCCCGACGGACGCGGGCCGCAACCACGCCTTTTTGAAATTGAAGACACCGGCGAGACGTTGCGCATCGTCAAAGAATTTTCTGGCGCAGAACCAACGGGGAACACCCAAAAATCAATCAAGTGAAAACGACCGCTTCTTTTGCCATTGCCACTTTGGGCATCGTTTTGTTCGCCGGTTGCGCCAGCAACAAACTGCCGGCGACGCTTCGCAGTGACACGCAGCCGGAAGGGCCGGTGATTGGTATGAGCCGGGTTTCCAGTGATGATGCGAGCGCGGTGATGTCGAACGGAAACCACCACACGGTGACTTTTCCCGCCAGCGAGGGAAAACCTGCGGTCGTGTTCTCGTTCACGGAAACGGACATCAACGACCGCCTGGGACTGGCGTTGGACGTAAAAAATTCCGGGCGCGAGCCGCTGCGCGTTTTCGCCGATCTCAATGGCGACACCTGGGTGCGGGGATACGTCAACGTTGCGCCGGGCAAAACCAGCACTCTTTATATTTTCGCGCGTCGCAAACATCTTTCCGGGACGGCGACGAATACTTTTCCCGGAATGCACGGAATTCCCGGCGGCAAGATGTCGCTGTGGTCGGGCTTGGATGAACCGCTCATGGCCGGGGAAATCAAATTCTTTGTCGTCGCGCCCAAGCAGGTGTCGCGGTTTGAGGTGGGCAACCTCCGTCCTTTCGGCTCGTCCAAGCTTCCCGACCTCGCGAACTTTTTCCCGTTCATTGACCGGTATGGCCAGTTCAATCACAAGGACTGGCCGGGCAAAACTCATGCCGACGCGGATTTCAAAACCATTCTAAAAACGGAAGACGCCGATCTGGCGGGCCACCAAAATCCGCAGAAGCTTGATCAATATGGCGGCTGGGCGGACGGGCCGCAGTTGAAAGCCACGGGACATTTTCGTGTGGAAAAATTTGACGGCAAGTGGTGGTTCGTAGATCCCGAAGGCCGGCTCTTCTGGTCGGACGGACTGGACTGCGTCGGGTTCAATCAGAGTTCCACCAGAATTTCGGGGCGCGAATTTTTCTACGAAGGTTCTGCGTCGACCAATTTTCTGGCGCGAAATCTCGAGACAAAATTCGGAGCGGACTGGCGCGACATCACCGGCGACCGCCTCTTGCAGCGTTTGCAGAGTTGGGGTTTGAACACGTTGGGCGGCGGCGCGGATCGCGGCATCGCGCAAAAACACAAGGTTCCTTACACGCTGCAACTCTCGTCGCGAAGATTTCTCTGGGGAACGATTGATTCCGCAAATACGAACCGGGCTGGCGCTGTCATTGATCCCACCAGCACCAACTGGGTGGCAAATGTGCGGCGCATATTCACGCAGGCCGCGCAGACGATGAAGGACGACCCTTGGTGCATCGGGGTTTTTGTGGACAACGAAATTCATGCGAGCGCCGAACCGGCGTGGTTTGAAAGTTACTACAAACAAGTCGGCGCGCTGGCGAAGGAATTTTTGCCGGACACGCTTTATCTCGGCAGCCGGCTGGATTATCACGACTGGCCGGACGTGCCGGCGGCGCGCAAGGAAATCGTCCGCGCCGCCGCGAAATACTGCGACGTGATCAGTTTCAATTTTTATAAATTCACGCTCGATGATTTTGTCCTGCCCGCCGGCGTGGACAAGCCGGTCGTCATCGGGGAATTCCACATGGGCGCGTTGGATCGCGGTTTGTTTCACACGGGCCTGCGTTCGGTGGTTGACCAGAACCAGCGCGCGGAAGGTTATCGCTGCTACGTCACGAGCGCGCTGCAAAACCCCGCCATCGTCGGCGCGCATTGGTTTCAGTGTTACGATGAATCCACCACCGGCCGGGGCGACGGGGAAAATTATCAGATCGGCTTTCTCGACATCTGCGACACGCCTTATTGGGAAACCATTGCCGCCGCGCGCGAGGTCGGCTATAAACTTTACCGCATTCGCAGCGGCGCAAAATAAATTTGAAATTTCAGCAGATAAAAAACGGTATTCAAACCAACGCCATGAAAACATTAACCAAATTATTCGCAGTGATGTCATTCGCCATCGTCGTTTCGGCGCACGCCGCCGAGAAGACGTTGATAGATTATTTTCTGCCGACGCCGATCGTCGGTGCCTTGACGACGAATGTGTGGGGCGCGCCCGGCGTTTTCCCGCGCGATCCGCAGAACGGTCTTGAAGACACGACCATGACCAACTGGTGTTATTGGGACGGCCAGATCATCAGGGCGCCGGACGGAAAATTTCACATGTTCGCCAGCCGTTGGGATCAGGCCAAGGGCCACAATGGATGGTTTGGCTCGGTGGCCGTTCATGCCGTCAGCGACAATCCGGTCGGGCCGTATGTGGACAAAGGCATGTGCTGGCCGGACAGCATGGGCGGCAAAGGTCATAACGTGACGGCGTTGGTTCTGCCCCACGATGAAGGTTATGCCGTCATCGTCAGTGAGACGCGTCCGGGCGCGGTGTTTGTTTCCAAATCTTTGGACGGGCCTTGGACGGTGAAAGATTTGCTCACGGTGACCGGCCAGACAAATTGGCGCGCGTCCAACGTGAGCGTCCTGCTCCGGCCGGATGGCGATTACATGATTGTGCCGCGCAATGGCCGCGTCATGATCAGCAAGGCCGCCGATGGCGTCTGCGGCCCTTACACGATTGTGGGGCCGGCTTTTCCCAAGGGTATTCCTAATCTCGAAGACCCCGTCGTTTGGCATAGCGGCGGACTTTATCACATCGTCGTCAATTCCTGGAGCACGCGGACGGCCTATCATCTCACGTCCAAAGATGGCAAGACCAACTGGGTCAATCGCGGACTGGCATACGATCCGAGAAAGGATTTTGTGCGCTATACCGACGGCACGATCAACCATTGGGACAAGATGGAACGTCCCGGCGTGCTGCTGGAAAATGGCCATGTGAAATACTTCACGCTCGCGGTGCTCGACGTGGAAAAAAATCAGGAACGCGGCAACGACACGCACGGCAGCAAGGTCGTGGTGATTCCATTCGACGGCGAGACGTTTGATCGTGACATGGCAAAAATCGTTGCGGCGGAAGACGCGGCGGCGGTTGCGCCCGCCAAGAATCAATAATCAGTCGGTGCGATGACCGTGAATATGATTACCGGAAAAACCAAGCCATGAAACCCATGCTTCACTTCACGCGGCTATTGAGTTTGGTCGCGCTGCTCGCCGGTGCCATCGCAACGCCGGCGCAAAATCCATCGCCTGCTTCTCCGCGCGAGCGGCTTTCGCTGGATCGCGCGTGGATGTTTCACGAGGGCGACGTTCCGTTCCCGGTGATCACCGGCCATCAGCAATCTTACAACAACGCCAAGGCTGGCAGTTCGTGGGGCGCGGCCTCGCCGAGTTTTGATGACTCGTCGTGGAAGCAGGTGAATCTCCCGCACGACTGGGCGGTGGAACAGCCGTTCGATGAGAAGGCGAACATCTCGCAAGGCTATCGCGCACGCGGCATGGGCTGGTATCGAAAATATTTTCGCCTCGATCCTGCCGACCACGGCAAGCATCTGGAAATCCAGCTCGACGGCATCGCGACGCATTGCACGGTCTGGGTCAACGGTGTCCTCGCGGCGCGCAACTGGTGCGGCTACACGTCGGTCTATGTGGACATCACGCCGTTTGCGAAATTCGGCTCGGACGTGAATGTCCTCGCGGTGCAGGTGGACGCAAACACACAAGAAGGCTGGTGGTATGAAGGCGCGGGGCTTTACCGCCACACCTGGCTGGTGAAACGCAATCCCGTTCACGTCATCACCGATGGCGTATATGCAAATCCCGTTTGCACAAATGGTGCGTGGACGCTGCCGGTCGAGGTGACGCTGGAAAATTCCGGGCATGATTTGACCAACGCCGATGTCGCCGTGGTGTTGATTGATCCGGCGGGAAAAGAAATCGCGTTCAAAAAAGTTCCGGCCACGGTCACTGCGCTCGCTCAATCCGTTGTGAAATTGTCGCTGCCAGTCTCGTCGCCGAAATTGTGGTCGGTGGACGAGCCGACATTGTATTCCGTCCGCACCGTTGTCCTGAACGGCAAGGAAGTTTTGGATCAGGTCACGACGACCTGCGGCTTCCGCACGATTCGCTTCGACGCCGACAAGGGATTTTTTCTGAACGAGCAGCCGGTCAAGCTCATGGGGACTTGCAATCATCAGGACATGGCGGGTGTCGGCGTGGCCGTGCCGGATTCCATCTGGGATTTCCGCGTGCGCCGCTTGAAGGAGATGGGCGCGAACGCCTACCGCTGCGCGCACAATCCGCCCGCCGCCGAATTTCTTGCCGCGTGCGACCGGCTGGGAATGTTGGTGATGGATGAGAACCGCAACTTCGGTTCGTCGCCGGAGTATTTGAAGCAACTTGAATGGATGGTGCGTCGCGACCGCAATCATCCCAGCGTGATTCTGTGGTCGGTGTTCAACGAAGAACCGTCGCAAGGCAGCGAGATGGGTTACGAAATGGTTCGCCGCATGAGCGCCGTCGTCAAAAAATTCGACCTCACGCGTCCGGTCACGGCGGCGCAAAGCAGCGCGATGCTGAATGCGGTCAATGCGTCGCAGGCGGCGGATGTGTCCGGCTTTAATTACCAGTGGCAAAGCTACGATGCGTATCACAAACAAAATCCCACGAAGCCGATGTTCAGTTCGGAAGACACGTCGGCGGTGATGACGCGCGACGAATACGCCACGAATCGGCGCGGCGACAATCCGGTTCTAAGTTCGTATGACGACCAGATCGCCGGCGGCTGGGCGACGTCGCATCGCAACGCGTGGAAGCAGATTGCCACGCGTCCGTTTGTCGCGGGCACGATGGTGTGGACGGGTTTTGATTATCGCGGCGAACCGCAGCCGTTGCCATGGCCGTCCGCCGGTTCTTCTTTTGGCTGCATGGATTTGTGCGGCTTTCCCAAGGCGGCTTACTATTTGCATCAAGCGCAGTGGATTCAGAACCGTCCCATCTTGCAACTCATCCCGCATTGGAACTGGGCGGGCAGCGAAGGCAAGCCCATCAAGGTGATGGCATTTTCCAACGCCGAAAAAATCGCGCTCCTGCTGAACGGCAAACTGCTCGAAGAAAAACCCGTGGACAAATTTGAAATGGTGACGTTCGACGTTCCCTATGAAGAGGGAAAACTCGAAGCCGTCGCCAGCACTGGCGGCAAAGAAGTCGCGCGCTTCGCCGTCGAGACCACGGGCGCGGCGGCGGGATTGAAACTCATCGCGGATCGCGCGAGCCTTGCGGGTGATGGCAACGATGCGCAGCCCGTCAAGGTGCAAGTCGTGGACGCGCAAGGCCGCATCGTGCCGACGGCGAATCAGTCGGTAAAATTTGAATTAAACGGCGCGGGCGCAATCATCGGCCTGAACAACGGCGATCCGAATTGCCACGAACCGGAAAAAGGAAACCAGCACAGCGTCTTCCACGGACTCGCGCAGGTAATCTTGCAGAGCGCTTTGGCTGGTTCGGGAAAATTGACCCTGCGCGCCACGAGCGAAGGTCTCGCGCCCGCCGAAATCACGATTGATGTGACCGCCGCACCAGCGTTACCCGCCGTGCCGGTGGCGCATCCGACATTCGTCGTCCGCAACTGGAGAATGTCACCGGTTTCGGCGGTGCGCCCCGAACCGAATCAGAAAATTGGCGATTCCGATATGAACACATGGGCCAGCATCCAACCAGGCCGTCGTTTGCCGTCGTTCAACGGCGGCAGCTTCGCCATTTTTCGCGCTCAGTTCACCCCACACGCCGGAATGCAGAAGTCCGGCGGCAAAATCAATTTCCCCAACGTCACCGGCAACGCGCAAGTCTGGCTCGACGGCAAGCTTGTCGCGGAAAAGACTGATCCTGAAAGAAAAAGTTTCTCCACAGTTTTTCCGCCCGGTGATGGTGAAAGAACCATCAATATTGTCATTGAATCACCCGCGTCGGACATGCCTGCCGGACTTGGAGGTGCCGTGACGATTGAATAGTAAAGCTTGCGGAAATGGCCGACTTGAACATTCGCAATGTTGAGCGAATTGAAGCGGCCGCGTTGGACTTGCTCATCACAACGGTTGTTCCGATCTCCGAGGGCTTCAAACAACATCCCGATCACACCCTCTTCACTTCAACTGCCCGGAGCCGGACCGAAGCTGGTTCTCCGCCGGCACTTCACTGTTCCGCCCGCCGAGCCGCCGACCGAAGCATTCAACAAGTTCGGGTGCAGTGGCCAATGTTTCTCTGGCTTGCAAATTGTGATTCTGAAAAAATTTAGCAGGGGAGTGCATCCGCACGCGAAGATTCCAGCGCGCTCGCCTCGTCCAGTGTATGGCCCGCCTGCGCCTGTCAAGGTAGTCCGAAAATAAAACGTGGCGCTGCGCGCCGTGGTTTCGGTTTGCGGCTCCACCGTTGACAGGCGCAGGCGGGCCAAAGACGTGGCTGGTTAAGATTCGCGCGCGGGAGTGTTTTCACGCCGGTTTAAATTTTTGGAACATGACCAGCGGTTACATGGTCGCCGAACATCTCATCAAGCTCGGTTGCAAACGGCTTTGCTTCATCGCCCGCCCGCTCTCGATGGCGACGGTGGACGCGCGCATCGCCGGCGTGCGCGAAGCGATGGCCCGGCATCGCATCCAACCCGATGGCGGCTGGATTCGCAGCGGTGATCCGGGCGCCCTGAAATTCGTCCGCTCGCTCAACGCCGGCAAAACAGAGCGATGCCTTCATCTGCGCGAATGACTTCACCGCCGCCACGCTGTTGCGCTCCTGGCAATCCATCGGCGTGCGCGCACCCATAGATTTTCGAGTGGTCGGTTTTGACGATGTGAAATACGCCACGCTCGTTTTGCCGCCGCTGACCACCGTTCACCAACCGTGCCGCGACATCGCAGTGATTGCCTTTCGCACCATGCTGGAAAGATTGGCGGAGCCGAGTTTGCCGGCGCGCAGCATTTATCTGACGCCGCATCTCGTCGTGCGTGAATCTTGCGGGGCGTATCTGCCCAGACCCAAAACGGGATGAATGCAATCGGGTTACTTCAACTTGGCGGATTAGCAATTCACGAAGCAGCCCTGCAAGCCGCTGGTTTTGGGGAAGGCCCCTCAAATTTATGGTTGACATTTGTATCTCGTAAGATACTGTGTAAGAAATATGGCGTTCATTCAGTTTCCATTCATCGAGGTGCCGAAAGATTTACGCAAGCTGGTCGGCGAGCCGACACGCGGGACGCGCGCCTACCGCCAGGAGGGAACCCACGCGGAATGTGGTCAGTGGATTGAAGACCTTGGCTTGCACTACAAGGGCGATGTGGGTATCTCGCCTGCTGGCGTCACCATGTTCGTGCCCGTCCAACGGGCGGCCGTCCATAAACGCATCAAGGAAGGCAAGCTGACGGCGTTCTTCTTTTACATTACTCACGTTGAAAGCACTTTTTTTGGCACCAAGCGCAAAGTCAAACTGCGCCCTTACATCATGTTGTCCTTGAGCGAGTGCAAGGCGTGGGCGGCAGAAATGAAACGACGGATGGGTTATGTAGATGAGCCGGGCGAAAGCCTGATGGAGCAGCGAAAAAAGCTCCAGCCCGCCGCAGCGGCGGACGAGCCGAAAACCCGGAAGGAAGCCGAGGAAGCAGAAAAATTTGTTTCCACCAACCCGAAGGACAAGGGCAACCGGAAGATCCGGTATGAAGAGGCCTTGAGCACAGAGAACCGGCAGCAGGATATGTTTTTGTTGCTGGCGGAAGCGATGGCGGCGATGGCGTCCGGCAAGCAAGCGGAGTTGTATCGCAGGCGACTGGCGCAGGGGATGGAGTGGGACAAGAAAAACAAAACTTGGAAATGGAAGGATGACCATGAACCCGGAAAATGAATTTAACGACCGGCTGATCCGTCTACCCGAACTGGAACGGATTTTCGGCGTCTGCAAGCGGACGGTGAGACGGAGGGCGGAAAATGGCGAGTTGCCACCGCTGCGGCGGATTGGCCGGGCGGTGGGAATGTTGGAGAGCCAAGTTAAAATCTGTTTTCAGAAAATGAGCCAAACCAATTAGCGAAAGGAGAAATATGATTGCCTACATCTATCGGCCAAAGCGTCAACGCAAAGGCAAACAGTTTTCCAACCGCATTTGGCGGGCGCGCATTAAACTGAATGGTGACACCAGGGCGAAGGACATTTCACTGCACTGCGCGGACAAACAAACTGCCGAACAAAAACTGCGGGACTGCATCCGCGATCAGGAACGGACGGCGGTTGGTTTGTTGACACCAACGGCGCAACGTGAGACGTTTGAAAATCCAATGGAGCAGGTGGTGGAAAGTTATGTTACGGATTTGAAGGCATTGGGACGCTCCGCTGATCATGTCCGCCATGTGGACAAGCGGTTGCGGCGGCTTATCCGGGAATGCAAATGGCAAAATCTCCGCGAAGCCACGGCCGATTCATTCCTGCGTTGGCGTGCTGGCCAAAAGCAGACTCCCAAAACCATCAACGAATATCAGGCGGCGCTGTCGGCACTGTTCACTTGGCTGCGCAAACAGAATCGCGTCGGGGCTAATCCTTTTGAACTCGTCACCAAAGTAGATGCGCGCGGCAAGGAAAGCTTCCATCGCCGGGCATTGAATGACGACGAAGCCAGGCAATTGCTGGCAGGGCCGCGCCGTCCGCTCTATTTACTCGCGCTGCACACAGGTTTGCGCCGTGGTGAAATCAATGCGTTGCATTGGGGTGATTTGCATCTGGACGTAGCCAATCCGTTTTATTTGGTTCCCGTGGCACAGAGCAAAAGCCGCAAGGAACAACCTCGCCCACTGCATCCCGAATTGGTCAGGGAATTGCAGGGGTTGAAGACTTCTAGCAAAGTGACGCCCGAAACCTTGGTGTTTCCCGGACGAGTGCCGCCGATGAAAGTTATCCGCGCGGACTTCGAGGTCGCAGGCATTCCGTTGGAAGATGAACGCGGACATCGCGTGGACTTCCATGCGTTACGGATGACCTACATCACGCGGTTGCAACGAGCGGGCGTTTCGCCGCGCGAAGCAATGGAACTGGCGCGGCATAGCGATATGCGCCTGACGATGAAAACCTACACAGACGCGGCGGCATTACCATTGGCGGCAACCGTCCGGGGACTGCCCGCGTTTGATGACTCACAAATAGACTCACAAACTTTAGTCGCCGACGGTCAATTAGTGTCACCGTCGGTCATCGGCTTGAAACAAATTAAAGCAGGTAAAAACCCTGAAGACATTGATGAAAGTCACGGTTTGACTCTTGGTGTCGCAACTTGTCACTCCGAGCAGTTAGGTCCCGCTCGGGGGTTCGAATCCCCCTCTCTCCGCCAGTTTATTTTCAACGGTCTCCTTCGTTCGCCTGACACCGGCATGAGCAAATCTAAATCGCAATGGAACTTCGGCGAATTGTTCCCGACGGAGCAGACCCGGCAGGTTTTATCCGTCAGCGATCTGACCTCGCAGATCCGGCGGTTGCTGGAGCAGCGCATCGGCGCGGTGTGGGTGGGCGGCGAGGTCAGCAATCTCCGCGCGCAATCTTCCGGCCACATTTATTTCACGCTCAAGGACGCGGGTGCGCAGTTGAGCTGCGTGTGTTTTCGGGACGCGGCGCGTGAGTCGCGCGCGCTGCTGGCGGACGGGCAGCAGGTCATCCTGCAAGGCGATCTCACGGTCTATGAGGTGCGCGGTCAATATCAACTCGTCGTCCGCCAGATCGAATTACGCGGCGTGGGCGCGCTGCAAATCGCGTTCGAGAAACTCAAGCTCAACCTCGCGGCGGAAGGACTTTTCGCGCCGGAACGGAAACGGCCGCTGCCGAAATATCCGCAACGCATCGGCCTGGTCACGTCGCCCACCGGCGCGGCGATCCGCGATGTGCTGCACGTCGTGCAACGGCGGAATCCCGGTTTGGAAATCATCCTCGCGCCGTGCCGCGTGCAAGGGCAGGGGGCGGCGGAAGAAATCGTGGCGGCGATCCGGCTGCTGAATGAGTTTAACGTAGGACAGGCGTCGCGCCTGTCTCCATTTGAAAAAAGTCAGAGACAGGCTGGAAGCCTGTCCTACGTTGATCTGATTCTCCTCACCCGCGGCGGCGGTTCGCTGGAGGATCTGGGGGCGTTCAACGAGGAGGCCGTGGCGCGGGCGATTTTTGAATCGGCGGTTCCCGTCGTGTCGGCGGTCGGCCATGAGATTGATTTCACCATCAGCGATTTTGTGGCGGACGTGCGCGCGGCCACGCCGAGTGCGGCGGCGGAGATCATCACCGAGGGCGTCTTCGCCAGCCGACAACTGGTCGGCAGCCTGACGCAGCGCATGCTGCGGATGCATCCGCGCCATCTGCTGAACGAGCATCTGCAACGGCTGGACGATTTGCAGGCGGGCTTGCGGCGGCAGACGAAACAGGGCGTGAACGAGCGGCTCGTGACTTGGAAAAATCTGGCGTCGCGCTTGAAGCAAATGCGTCCGAAGGAATTTTTGAAGCAGCGGCGAGAGGTTTTGAAGGCGACGCAGAAACGGCTGGGCGAGCTGGTGCGGGTGCAATTCAAGAACTGCAAAAGTTCGCTGATGGCCACGGAGGCGCGTTTGCGATTGCTGGGGCCGGAGCAGGTTTTGGCGCGCGGCTACTCCATCACGCTGGACGCGGCGACGGGCAAAGTATTGCGCAACGCGGCCGAATTGAAAGCCGGGCAGCGTTTGAAAACGCGTCTGAAGAAGGGCGAGGTTTCCAGCCGGGTAGAGTGAGCCTGTGGTCAGGGCTGGACGATGGCGCGGTAAAATTTTTGCGGCGCGGCCAGATTGGCATCGGTGAACGTGAAAGGCGATGCGTTCGTGAACTGTCCGATCCAGTTGGCCGGCGCGAGATTCGTGGTGACCTGCACCACATAATTGGAACTGGCGGTGCCCGTGACCAGCATCTGGATTTGTCCGGCGCTGTAAACGGCCGCACTCAACACGGCTTTGGTGGCCGGTCCGGCGGCGATGTAAGAAGTGCCGGAAACGGTCACCATGTCGTAACGCATGGAGCCAGCGGTGCCATATGTGCCGCTGGCAGCGACATAGTTTGCATTGGCGGTGTTCGCCGCCGTGCTTTCCCACTCGGACATAAAACGGAACGCGAAATTGGGATTGTTGTTGACGCCGGAAATACCGGCGAGGCTGTTGGTTTTCACGGAGAAGGTGCCGCCGTTGGTGAACGCCCCGGTAACATCCACGAAATCGGTTCCGTTGGTCGAATACTGGAGCCGCCCATATTTGCTGCCGGTGCCGGGCGATTCGGAACTCCAACTGATGACGATGTTTTGCTTGCCAGCGGTGCTGACGGCAAATTGTGCGCCACGCGTCTTGTTGCCCGTTCCCTGTGCCGGATAAGTCGCCGTGTTCCAGCCGGAGTTGTCCGTGGTGCCTGCCGGATCAAACGTTGTGTCGCCGGTGGCAAATGTGGCGGTCGCGCCCCCGACCAGCGAGGCGGTGCCAGTTCCAAGCGAAGGACTGGAAGTTCCCGTCGTTACGGATGCATCCGGCGTGACGCTGTTGAAATTCCACTGGGCAAAGGCGACCGGGTTCGTGAAAAGGATGGTCAGGGTTGCCACGGAACTGGTCACGCTGCCCGCGATGTTGGTGATGACGACGGAATAATTTCCGGCGTTGGTCGTCTGGACATTGGCAAGGACGAACGGGTTGGTGGTCGCGCCGGAAAGGTTCGTGCCGCCGAGACGCCACTGGTAATTCAGCGGCAACGTTCCGCTGGCGGTCACGCTGAAGGTCGCGGTTTGTCCGGCAAGCACGCTTTGACTTTGCGGCTGCGTCGAGATGGAGGGCGCGGCGTTGGTCACGGTGAGGACGGCGACGGAACTGGTGACGCTGCCCGCGATGTTCGTGATGGTGACAGAATAATTTCCCGCATTCGTGAGTTGCACATTCGCCAGCGTCAATGGATTGGTCGTCGCACCGGAAAGGTTTGTGCCATTGAAGAGCCATTGATAGTTCAAGGGAGCCGTGCCGGTGACGCCGACGGTGAACGTGGCGTTGTTGCCGGTGGCGACGCCCTGGCTTTGCGGTTGCGCGGTGATCACCGGGGGATTCGTCGTCGTCGTGCCCCCTGCCGGAATCAAAAAATCCTTCATCACGGCCATGTGCTGGGCCAGGCCCGAATCGGCGGCTTGCACCGGAACAAAATTCGTCAGCTCGTCCGTGATGTAAACGCGTGAATCAAAAACCAGCCCGTTGGGATAGGTGAGCGCCGGAAAAAGGGTGGCGGTTTCAAAATTGGTCAATGTCAGACTGGGCAGCACATAGTCATGGGGCGTGCTGCGACTGGCACTGGTATTTGAATTGCCGTTCTTGTCCACGGGGATTGGAAAATCCGTCAGATAGCCATTAAAAGTCGTGACGCAAGTTTCCGTGCGGGGGTCGGCGTTGAAATCGCCCGCCACCACAATCCAGGCGTTGGCCGGAAAATTCGCCTGCATCATGGCTTTCAGGTTGTTCGCTTCCGCCGTTCGGTTGGCGGCGGAACTGGTGAGCAGATGCACGCTGACAATGTAAAGATCGTTCGTGCCGGGCAAATCAATCTGCGCCCACGCGAAACCGCGGTTCGGGAACTGTTGAACCGTGTCTGGCCACGAGGCGTTGGTTAAAATCGGGTAACGGCTGATGATGCCGTTGGGGATGCCGGAAAAATTTTCCCGGTAGTAAACGTAGTTCGTCCCGAAGGCGGTATCCACCATCTCGCGAAAGGCGGCGGCATTGTTCACGTCCACGCCATTGGTGCTGGTGTAATTAAATTCCTGGATGGCGACCACGTCCGGCTTAAGCCCTTGAAAGATGCGGATGGCAAACGGCTGGTAGCTTTGCGTGTTGCCGTTCAAGTTCGCCGCCATGACGCGGACGTTGACGTTGCTTTGCGCCCGGGCGTCGAACGAAACCAGAGCGATCAGAGCAGCGAGGCATAAAGCCCAGACGGCGCGACGGATGAAGTATGACGTGAATTCCATGTAATAATCCTAGTGCGCATACTTACCCATACATTTCCAAAAACGCAAGCAGCAGTTGCGTGAAAAGCGCGTGACTCCGGGCTGGACGAACCGGCGGAATTATTGTTACTTTCTGGCGAATGTCTAAAACGGCCAAGGCCGGCGATTCCGCCAAAAGCAGCAGTCTGCCCTTTGAAGAGGCCCTCCAAAAACTGGAAGCCATCGTCGAAACGATGGAGGCCGGGGAATTGCCATTGGAAACATTGATCGCCCGATACGAAGAGGGCACGCGGCTGGCGAAGGTGTGCCAGGAAAAACTCGCGGAGGCGGAAGTGAAGATCCAGCAGCTGGAAAAAAACGCGGCGGGCGAAATGAAATTGAAACCGCTCGATTTGGCCGAAGAATGAAGCGTTTTGCGAAGCTGGAACCCCAGACGCAAGACCCCAGAACCCAGACCCGATTTTATATGAGCAGATACCTCGACATGGTGGACGGACCGGCGCACGTCAAAAAACTCACGCCCACGCAACTCGAACAGCTCGCCGAAGAAATCCGGCAGGAGCTGATCGCCGGCCTCGCCAAGGGCGGCGGCCATCTCGGCCCCAACCTCGGCGTGGTCGAGCTGACCATCGCCTTGCACAGCGTTTTCACCACGCCCAAGGACAAATTTGTCTGGGACGTGAGTCACCAAGTTTATGTTCACAAGATTTTGACCGGCCGCAAAGACCGTTTCCGCACCATCCGCCAGACGGACGGCTTGAACGGCTTCGCGTTGCGCACCGAGAGCGAGCACGATTGTTTCGGCGCGGGTCACGCGGGCACGGCGCTTTCCGCCGCGCTCGGCATGGCGGCGGCGCGCGACAAGAAGGGCACGGACGAAAATGTCGTCTGCATCTTTGGCGACGCGGCGTTGACCAACGGCATTTCCTTCGAGGCGCTCAACAACATCAGCCACACGACGAAGAAATTCATCGGCATCCTCAACGACAACGAGTGGAGCATCGCCAAAAACGTCGGCGCGATCTCCGGCTACCTGAACAAGCTCATCACCAATCCGTCCTATAACAAGCTGTCGAAGGATTTTGAAAACTTCATCCGCCGCCTGCCCAAAGGCGAACTGGCGCTCAAACTCGCGCACAAGGCCGAGGAAGGCGTCAAGGGCGTATTGAGCGTTGGTATGCACCAAAAAAATGAAGTCGCTGGCGCAGATGGTCGCGGTGGTTTCGGCAATCCGGTTCTGTTCGAGGAACTGGGCATCCGCTATCTCGGCCCGATTGACGGCCACAATCTGCCGTTGCTCATCAGCACGCTGGAGTTCGCCAAAACGTGCGATCATCCGATTGTTATTCACATTTTGACGCAGAAGGGCAAGGGCTTTGAAGCCGCGCTGAAGTTTCCGGAAAAATTCCACGGCCTCGGTTCTTACGACGCGAAGACCGGCGAAACGCCCGCGACCAAGCCGGGCACGCCGCCCATGTATCAGGACGTGATGGGCCAGACGATGGTGAAGCTCTGCCAGAAAAATAACACGATTGTCGGCATCACCGCCGCGATGCCCACCGGCACCGGCATGAAGCATTTGGAAAAGGCCATGCCCGACCGGTATATTGACGTCGGCATCGCCGAGGAACACGGCGTCATCTTCGCCGCCGGCATGGCGACGATGGGTTATCATCCCGTCGTGGCGATTTATTCCACGTTCCTCCAGCGCGCCTACGACTGCATTCATCACGACGTTTGCTTGCAGGATTTGCCCGTGATTTTCTGCATGGACCGCGCCGGACTTTCGGCGAACGACGGCCCGACGCACCACGGCTTGTTCGACATCGCATACCTGCGCTGCTTCCCGAACGTCATCGCGATGGCGCCGGCGAACGAGGACGAACTCGCGGATATGATGTTCACCGCCACGCACCAGAATCATCCGACGTTCATCCGCTATCCGCGCGGCGCGGCGGAAGGCGTGCCGGTCAAGGACCAGCCGCAACTGCTCGAAATCGGCAAGGCGCAGGTTGTCCAGAATTTTTCGACCAACGGGAAAAAGAAGGTCGCGCTGTTTGGTCTCGGGCCGATGAACACCATCGCGCGCAAGGCGGCGCAGCAGCTATCCACGGAAGGCTACGATGTCGCCGTCATCAACCCGCGCTTCACCAAGCCGATTGACGCGGGCACGCACGAATTTTTTGGCAACGCTGCCGACCTCGTCGTCACGCTGGAAGACCATTGCCTGATGGGCGGCTACGGCTCGGCGGTGCTGGAACTGTTCAGCGAGAAAAATGTGACGACGCCCGTCGTGCGCATCGGCTGGCCGGACCAGTTCATCGAGCACGCCACCACGCAGGACGAACTCCGCGCCAAATATGGCCTG
>JAYVCM010000390.1:0-3422 GCA_043749955.1 Limisphaerales bacterium
ACTCATACCATTTCTCAAAAACAATCGGCGCGTTGGCAGGGCGTCGCTGCCGCGACGCTGACGTGAATCACCGTTGTTGCGGGGAAGCGGCGCGGCAGCGCCGCCCTACCAGCCGCCAATCCGCCGGTGGTTATCGGGAAATGGTAGGACAGGCAGGATGCCGGTGCCACTTCTCGAAAATATATTGGCGCGCGTCGGCGCTCCACACGTCGGTGTGCGGCAGGAGTTCGGAATAAAAATCGCGGAAACCGGGCAGTCGTTCCATGCGCGGAGCTTAAAGAAAAAGCGGAAAATCGGGAAAGCGGGAAAGCGGAAAACCGAAACCCGACTGCCGACGCATTTTTTTGTTTCCGCTTTCCCGCTTTTCCGCTTTTCTCAAACCAGCGGCGGCAGCTTCAGGACTTCGGCGCGCATCTCCTTGCCGGCCTTGAATTTCACCATCGCCCGCGCGGGGATCGGCACGTCCGTCTCCGGCTTGTTCGGATTGCGCCCGACGCGCGCCTTGCGGATTTTGACCTCGAACACGCCGAAGTTCCGCAGCTCCACCTTGTCGCCCTTGGCCAGCGATTCGGCAATGTAATCAAGGGTCTTCTGCACCACGTCGAACACCTGGGTCTGGATGAGGCCGGTTTCTTCGCTGATGCGCATAACGAGGTCGCGTTTGGTGAGGGTCATAGGTTTTGGCGGTTGGCTAGCCTGATGGATCCCGATGGTTGAACCTTGCCGCCGTCCGGCCGGGGCGGCTGGTGTTGGTAGAAGTTGAATGATTCATGCTTCCGATGGATGCAAATCATTCGGAAATTCCCCGGTGAATGTCCAGCGAATAATTTTCCCCGCCAAGGCCGTGAGCCGCACGGCCAATTTCAGGTTATGAGCTCCGTCACCACCCGGGCCTTCTCCACCCCCGTCAATTTTTGATCGAGGCCAAGATGGCGGTAGGTGAACCGCTCGTGATCGAAGCCGAGCAGGTTCAAAACCGTCGCGTGAAAATCGCGGACGTGGACGCCGTCCTTCACGATGTTGTAGCAGAAGTCATCCGTCTCGCCATGGATCACGCCCGGCTTCGCGCCGCCGCCGGCCATCCACATCGTGAAACAGCGCGGATGATGGTCGCGCCCGTAGTTGTCCTTGGTCAAATCGCCCTGCGTGTAGATCGTGCGGCCAAATTCCCCGCCCCAGACGACGAGCGTGTCATCAAGCATCCCGCGCGCCTTC
This sequence comes from Limisphaerales bacterium, assembly GCA_043749955.1. Lineage (GTDB taxonomy): Bacteria > Verrucomicrobiota > Verrucomicrobiia > Limisphaerales > UBA11358 > UBA11358. The sequence continues at coordinate 1,216 of JAYVCM010000390.1, forward strand.
AAATCCTGGATCAGGCCGTAGCACGCCTGGTCCACGTCCTTGCACTGGCTCGGCAGCCGGCCGGCGGTGTTCTTGTGGGTGTCCCAGTTGTTGTGATAAATCTGCACGAACCGCACGCCGCGCTCGACGAGCCGCCGGGCCATGAGCGCCGTGTTCGCAAACGTGCCGGGCTTTTTCGCGTCCGCGCCGTAAAGCGCGTAGGTGGATTCCGGCTCGTTCGTGATGGCCGTGAGTTCCGGCACGCTGGCCTGCATCCGGAACGCGAGTTCATATTGGTGGATGCGCGTGTGGGTTTCGGGGTCGCCGACTTCGTGATAGTTGATTTCGTTCAACGCGTTCAAACCATCGAGCATTTTGCGCCGGACTTTTTCGTCCACGCCGTCGGGGTTGTTGATGAACAAAATCGGATCGCCCGCCGAGCGGAACGAAACGCCCGCGTGTTCGCCCGGCAAATAGCCTGATGACCACAGCCGGCCGGAGATGGCCTGAATCTGTTCCGTGTTCGTCGGCTTCGCGACCAGCACCACGAAGGTCGGCAAATTTTCATTCGCGGAACCTAGGCCATAGGAAACCCACGAGCCGAGGCACGGACGACCGGTGACCATGTTGCCCGTCTGCATGTAAATGATGGCGGGCTCGTGATTGATCGCCTCGGTGTGCATCGAGCGGATGAACGTCAGGTCGTCCACCATCTTCGCCGTCCACGGCAGCAGTTCGCTCACCCACATGTTGTTTTTTCCGTGCTGCGCGAATTTGTATTTCGACGGCGCGACGGGAAACCGCTTCTGTCCGCTCGTCATCGTGGTGATGCGCTGGCCCATGCGGACGGTGTCCGGCAATTCCTTGTCAAACCACTCGTTCATCACCGGCTTGTAATCGAACAGGTCCATCTGCGACGGCCCGCCGACCATGTGCAGATAGATCACGCGCTTCGCCTTCGGCGGGAAATGCGGTCCGATGGCTTTCATCACGTCCTGGAGGGACGGCTGTTTTTTCTCCCCGGCAAACAACATTCCCGGCGCCAGCGACGCCAGCGCCGCCGCGCCCAGAAAGTTCGCGCCGCGCCGCAGAAACTGCCGCCGTGTCTCCGACTGGACATAATCCTTGAAGACCGGGTGCGGGGTGAAGTTGGGAAACGGATTCATAAAATTGCCCGATGGGAATCAACGCCGCGACACCGGGAACGCACCGAGGCGCGGCGAAAAAACAATTCGTTCTTCTTCGCGAACCGCTGCGTCTCCGGGTTCAAGCAAGTCGTCATTTGTTCAAAACCTCGTCCAGGTTCAGCAGTTCATTCGCCACCATCGTGTAGGCGGCGAGCGTGGGTTTGTCCAGCGCCGCGTCGGCCTTCGAATCGCCCACGGCCACCAGCGCGGCCGCATCCTTGGGCGACGCCCGATAATGCGCGAGCAAATCCTTCAGCCCGCCGGCGGCAATTTTTTTCTCCGCCTGGTTCAGCGGCCGCGCGAGCAGGCGTCCGGCCATGAAATCCAGCCGCGCCGTGTCCTGCGCGCCGCCGTCCTTGAGCGTGCGCTCGGCGAGATTCCGCGCGGCCTCGACAAACTGCGGATCGTTCATGGTGACGAGCGCCTGGAGCGGCGTGTCCGTGCGTTCGCGCCGCACCGTGCAGGTCTCGCGATTGGGTGCGTTGAGCAGGTCCAGCGACGCCGGCGGCGCGGCGCGCTTCCAAAACGTGTAGAGACTGCGCCGATACAGCCCCGCGCCGGTGTCGTGCTGGTAGGCCTTGGTGTTGCTCTCCGGCATCGCCACCGCCTCCCAGACGCCTTCGGGCTGATATGGCTTCACGCTCGGCCCGCCGATCTTCGGCGCGAGCAGTCCGCTCGCGGCCAGCGCGGTGTCGCGCACCATCTCGGCGTCCATGCGGAAGCGCGGCCCGTGCGCCAGCAGCCGGTTCTGCGGATCGCGGGCCAGTTTATCCGGCGAGGTCATGGCGGACTGCCGATACGCCGCCGAGGTGACGAGCAGCTTGAAGAACTTTTTCACGTCCCAGCCGCCTTCACGAAATTCCACCGCCAGCCAGTCGAGCAGTTCCGGATGCGACGGCATTTCGCCCGCCACGCCGAAATCCCCCGCCGTGCGCACGAGCCCGGTGCCGAACAGTTCCTGCCAGTAACGGTTCACCGTCACGCGCGCCGTGAGCGGATGATCCGGGCGCAGCAGCCAGTCCGCGAGGCCGAGGCGGTTGG
>JAYVCM010000391.1:0-6942 GCA_043749955.1 Limisphaerales bacterium
ACAAACATGAAAACACTCAAAGATTTATTTCTGGATGAACTGGCGGACATGTATGACGCCGAAAAGCGCATTGTGAAAGCATTGCCGAAGATGGCCAAGGCGGCCACTTGCGAAGACTTGGAGGCGGCGCTTCTGTCGCACTTGAAGGAAACCGAGGGCCATGTGACGAAGCTCGAACAGGTATTCCAATCCTTCGATGAAAAAGTCAGAGGCAAAACGTGCGAGGCGACGGTGGGATTGTTGAAAGAGGGCGATGAAATCGCGGCGGACTTCAAAGGTTCGCCCGCCATCAACGCGGCCCTGGTCTCGGCGGCGCAGAAGGTGGAGCATTATGAGATGGCGTCCTATGGCTGCCTGCACGAATGGGCCGGACTGCTGGACAACGAAGAAGCCGCCGGCCTTCTGCAGGAAATTCTCGAAGAGGAAAAGGCCGCCAACGATTCACTCACCGAGCTGGCGCGCGAAGCTTGCAATCAGCAGGCTTTGGACGGCTCCGATGAGAATGAATCGGAGGATGCGGCAGGCGAAAATCCCCGGAAAAAGCGCAGCGGCGCCCGCCCAGTTGCCGCCAGCGCCCGCTAACACCCATTGCCCGGCAACCGCCGCGAGGCGGTTGTGGGCGAGCAAACCCTTGACTATCTACTTATGATTGCACTTTTAATCACACCCATGTTTGGCGCCATAGGTTTCTCCCTGATCTATCTTCTCGGAGGCGGAGGCCTGTTCGGAGCTTTCCTCATCTTTATCGTCGCAAAAATGTTCGGTAAATGACTTTCACCAAAACCTGGAGCAAAAGAAAAAAACAACGTTATGGACAAACACAAACATGCAGCCGGCAATGACCTGGGCACCCTGGCCGAAGACGCGCGTGCGCTGATGACCGCCACGGCCGACGTGGCCGGAGAAAAAGTTGCGGAAGCCCGCAAGCGGCTTGTCTCCGCGCTGGAAAACATCAAGGAAATCGCGGGCAATGTCCGTGACCAGGCGGTCGCCGGCGCGAAGGCCACCGACGAAGCCGTGCGTGAAAATCCTTACAAAGCTGCCGGCATCGCCCTGGGCGTCGGGATGCTTTTCGGCTTTCTCATCGCCCGCCGTTGTTCCCGCAAAGGTGACTGATCCGGTAATGAAAGACCCATTAACTTCCATTTCTAACAAACATGAATAACGAACCGTCCATTCCGGGTGCTGCCGAAACAATTAAAACGTCGTGTGATGGCCGCTATCTTCCCTCGCTGTGCTGGAAGGCGATCATCGGCGGCACCGTTGCCGCCATTGGCATCCACATCCTGTTGACCGCTCTGGGCGTGGGTGCCGGGCTGGCAACCTTCACACCCATGACCGACACCAACCCGGTTGCGAGTTTCAGCGTGGGCGCCGCCATTGTCTGGACCCTAGGCGCGCTGATCGCACTCTGGTTTGGTGGATTTGTTGCCGGACGATTTTCCCATTCACTCCACAGTGGTTTCGCCCATGGAATTCTGGTCTGGAGTCTCACTTTGATCATCACCTTGCTTTTGCTCACCGCTGGCACCGGCATGGTATTGGGCGGCGCGGTGAAAATTTTGGGCGAAGGCCTGGGGATTGGCGGCAAGGCCGTCGCTTCGGGCATGGGAGAAGTGGCTAAAGCAGGAGTCAGGCGCAGCCGCGGCCAGCTTGAAAGCTTCATTGATGAAGCCGTTCAATCCGTCCCAACCAATGCCACGCCCAAGGCCAGCACGCGCGCAAAACGCGAAATTGGTTTTGCCGTGACAAAATTATTTGCGTCCGGCAATGACATTGCCTCCCTCGAAAATCGCCGGGCGGTGATAAAAGCCTTGGTGGATCATGCGCAAATGACGGAAGCGGACGCCGCAAAAACCGTTGATGACTGGACCGCCTCCTACAAAAATCTCAAAGCGGAGTTGGACAGCCTGAAAGCGATGGCTGAACAAAAGGCCAGAGAAGCCGCCGACCGGGCGGCCCACAATCTTTCGTGCGCCGCCATCTGGTCGTTTTTCGCGCTGCTGATAGGTTTGCTGGCCGCCTCGCTTGGCGGCAGTTGCGGCGCCCGGTGCGCTTTACGCGGTGCTGACTCCAAATGCGCGCCTGTAAAGTAGCCGAAGGTTCAGCGGTTTGACCGCACTTGGAAGGCATTGTGGTCTGGAACCATTCCGAGCAGACATGGGACTGTCAAAGCGAGACTCTTTGCAAAGCTGTGTTTTTTTAAAGATTTTTATTTCCCGGGCGGGTCATATCAGTTTTTTTCCAACATTTGAATTCTGAACATCGCGCTGCAAAATACTTGGCTGAAATAGATTCGCAACTTTTTTGGTAGGGTAATACCCCATAGGCGCGCGAAATTGTCCTGCGCATCATGGCGATGTGAAACAGAATATTTTCCCATCTCCGGTCACTTCGACGAATCACCAACCATGAAACATAATCACAACCACGACAACGCTCCCGGCACGCAACTCGTGCCGGTCCGCTTTGAGTTCACGCATCCGACGGCCGCCTCCGTCTGCGTCGCGGGCACTTTCAACCAGTGGCAGCCCGAAAGAAAAACCCTGCACTCCTCCAGCGCCGGCCACTGGTGGAAGGAAACCGCCCTGGCGCCCGGCACCTACGAATACTGCTTCGTCGTGGACGGCCAATGGATTCCTGACCCGCTGGCCAAGGAAACCGTGCCCAATCCGTTCGGCGGCAGAAACTCAATTTTGAAGGTGGCGAACTCACCCGAAGCCGCGCATCTCACCGACGTGGAAAATCTGCCGTTAAAAAACTCCAACAAACCAAAAACCAAAAAAATATGAACAAACATTCGCATGCAACCGGTAATGACATGGGCCAGCTGGCCGAAGATGCGCGCGCCTTGATGGCCGCCACCGCCGACGTGGCCGGAGAAAAAGTCGGGGAAGCCCGCAAGCGTCTCGCCGCCGCGCTGGAAAGCGCCAGGGAAATCGCGGGCAATGTCCGCGACAAGGCCGTCGCCGGCGCGAAAGCGGCCGACGAAGCCGTGCATGAACATCCGTATCAAGCCATCGCCATCGGCGTCGGGGTCGGGGCCATTCTCGGTTACCTCCTCGCGCGCCGGTGTTCCCGCAGCGGCGATTGATTGCGTTATGGAAAAATCCACCGCCAGCTTCCAGCAACTGGCCGCCTCCTCGAAACAACTGGCGCGGCGGCTGGCGTCCGTCGGGGAAAACCGGCTCGAACTGCTGACCGTGGAAGTGCAGGAGGAACGCGAGCGTCTCCTGCACGCCTTGCTGCTGGCGCTCGGCGTGGCGGCGTTTGGCCTGCTCGCGGGCATCACGCTCACGGCCGCCCTCGTGGTCTGGTTGTGGGCCTGGTCGCCCGTGGCCGTGCTCCTGATCTTGACCGGTCTTTACGGAGCCGCCGGCATTTATCTTTACCAGCGGCTCACCGCACGGCTGCGTGACTGGCAGGTGCTTTCCGCCACGCTCGACCAGCTCCGCAAAGACCGCGTATGCCTGGAAAAACTTCTCGCTCCATGAGATACAGGCCCGGATACACAGTCGAGGACGCCGCGCCGGGGTTGTCTCACGGGGCGAGCATGAGCCCGCTCGCCTCGCGTAAAAAACTCCTGGTCGCGGAAAGCGAACTCAACCGCGCGCAACTGGTTCAGGACTGGCAGACGATGGTGGGCGACGTCCATGCGCTCACCCATCAGGCCAGAAACGTTGGCTCCGTTGCCGCCACGGCCGCGTCGTGGATTTCCGGACTGGCCTGGTTCCGGCGCAAAAAGCCCGCGCCCGCCGCTGAAAAACCTTCGTGGCTGCAAACCCTTCTCAAAGGCGCGCAACTCGCCGGCTCATTCTGGTCGGAGTTCCGCACCCGGCCCAAATTGTAGCCGGAATGTCATGGCAAAAACCGCCCGGCATCGCGGGCACATAATCCATCATGCCAACACAACCAACCAAAATATCCGAAGAGATGCAGCAGAACGCGAAGGTCTGCGAGACCATCGCCCAGGACAAGATTGAAGAATCTTTGACCGGCGCTTCCTGCGAAAAAGAAATGAATGAGCAGGATGCAAAAGCGTGGCGGTTAAAATCCCAGGTCTGGCTTGAAGCCGAAGCCATCGTGCGGGCCGGCTCCGCCGACCCGTCTCCGCCCGCCAAATAAGGACGCCCATCAGCCCGCGCCGGCCGAAAGTGTTTCATGCAGCCACCATCGGACATCCGCAAGCTCGCGTTCCTCGGCGATTATCTGCCGAGGAAATGCGGCATCGCCACGTTCCCGACGGATCTGCGCTGCGCCGTGGCGGCGGAGTTCCGGGCGCTGCAATGCCTTGTCGTGCCGGTCAAGCAGGTGTTGCTCATGTTCGAATCACAAGCGTGAGCGGGATTAGACCGCAGCCAGCAAAACGCCTCGGGTTTCGGGGGCACTAACCGGACTACAGACTTTCAATTCGACGGAATGTTCACGGCGGTCGTCCACCAGCGGCACCGTTTCCGAGGCAAGTTCTTTTCCGTCGAGGAAGAATTGATTCGCGTCGCCTGAATCAGCGGGGAGCCGGGTGACGGTGATGTGATAAACGGTTTGCCGGTAGCGGTAGTGGATCTTGCAGGTCGTCCACTTTTTCGGAAGACGAGGAGTCAGACGGAGTTGATCGCCTTCCAAGTTCACGCCCAGCAAAGTTTCAATCAGCAGCCGATACATCCAGCCCGCCGAGCCGGTATACCAGGTCCAACCGCCACGGCCCGTGTGCGGCGCGACGGCATAAACATCCGCCGCGACGACGTAAGGCTCGACTTTGTAGGTGGCGATTTGTTTGGGCGTCCCGCCGTGATGGATGGGATTGAGCAGCGAAAAAAGTTCCCACGCGCGGTCGTTTTCGCCCATGAGCGCGAAGGCCATCGCCGTCCAAATGCCAGCGTGCGTATATTGGCCGCCGTTCTCGCGCACGCCGGGAATGTAGCCCTTGATGTAGCCGGGATTCAGCGACGATTTGTCGAACGGCGGATCGAACAACTGGACCAGCTTTGCGTTTCGGCGGACGAGGCGCTGGTCAACCGCCTCCATCGCCTGACGGGAACGCTCCGCATCGCCTGCGCCGCTGATCACCGACCAGCTTTGCGGCAGCGAATCAATCTGACATTCCGTATTGGTCGCGGAGCCGAGGGGTTCACCGTTGTCGAAGTAGGCGCGGCGATACCACGCGCCGTCCCACGCGTGCAGTTCGATGTTCTCCTGCAATTGCCGCGCTTGATCGAGACAACGGTCGGCAAAGGCGAGGTCTTTGCGCGCGCGCGCGAGTTCCGAAAATTTTGTGAGCACGTCGTAAAGAAAAAACGCCAGCCACACGCTTTCGCCGCGCCCGTCTTTGCCCACCATGTTCATGCCATCGTTCCAATCGCCGCAGCCGATCAGCGGCAGTCCGTGCCCGCCGAATTTCAGTCCGCGCTCGATGGCGCGCACGCAATGCTGGTAAAGCGTGGCGGACTCTTCCGAGCGGTCCGGCAGATCATAATACGCTTCCTCCTCCGGTTTGACTGGCCGCGCTTCGAGGAAGGGAATTTTTTCGTCGAGCACGCCGGTGTCCGCGATGCACGAAACGTAACGGCACGTCACATAGGGCAGCCACAGGTAGTCGTCGGAAAATTGCGTGCGCACGCCGCGCCCCGCCGGCGGATGCCACCAATGTTGCACGTCGCCTTCGCGGAATTGATGCGTCGCGGCGCGGAGCAAATGCTCGCGCGTGAGCGCCGGTTCGCAATGCACCAGCGCCATCACGTCCTGCAACTGGTCGCGGAATCCGTAGGCGCCGCCGGATTGATAAAACCCCGTGCGCCCCCAGACGCGGCAGCTCAAGGTCTGATACAACAGCCAGCCGTTCGCCATTACATTCACGGCGGGATCGGGCGTTTCCACCGTCACCGCCCCGAGCGTCTGCTTCCAATAATCCCAGACCCCTTCGAGCGCCAACCGGCTGGCATCTTCGCGGCGGAAGCGCCGGATGAGATTTTGCACTTCCGCCACGTTCCGACCCACGCCAAGGCGAAAACTGGTTTCGCGGTCCTGACCATCGGGCAGATTGAAACTGACCTGCACCGCGCCGCACGGATCGAGTCCCGCGCCGACTTTGCCGGACAGCCGCACGCGCTTCAGCGCCGCCGGTTGCGACAAACTTCCGTTGCGACCAATGAACTCTTTTCGATCTCCGGTGAGCGTGCGGGCGCCGTCGTTGACATCGAGGAACGCGATGCGCTCGGGGAATTCGGAGTTGTAGTGATTGCGTGCCAGCAACGCGCCGGTCTTGAGGTCAACTTCGGTTTGCACATGCAGCAGACTTTTCTGCCGCAAGTCGCCCAACACCCATTCCCAATAGCCCGTGACGGACAAGCGCCGCGGACGCCCCGACACGTTGCGTAATTTCAAAACGGAAAATTTCACCGGCGCATCCATTGCGACATAGACCCACAATTCGGAGACAATGCCGTGCTCGGTATGCTCGAACACAGTGTAACCAAATCCATGGCGAATCACATACGGCGCCTCCCCGCGCGCGGGCAGCGGCGTGGGCGACCAATACTGTCCGGTCTGCTCATCGCGAATGTAGAGCGCCTCGCCCGTGGTGTCTTGAACGGGATCGTTGCTCCAAGGCGTCAGGCGAAATTCATGGGCGTTCTCGACCCAGGTGTAAGCTGCGCCGCTCTCGGAAATCACCGTGCCGAAATAGGGATTGGCCAGCACATTGACCCACGGCGCCGGCGTCATCTGGCCGGGTTGGAGCGTGATGACGTATTCATGGCCGTCGCGCGTAAAGCCGCCCAAGCCGTTTGGAAAAATTAATTCGCGCGGCGGCAGTGGCGCGGAAGAATCGGCGGCGGCGGCGCGGGCAGGCGTCAGGGCGGAGACGGATGGCTCTAAAACACTGCGATGTTCCAGTTGCTCCGCCAGCGTTCCCTTTTCATCGTCCAGAACAATCCGGGCGGCGGC
>JAYVCM010000392.1:0-5667 GCA_043749955.1 Limisphaerales bacterium
CAGCTCCGCGTTCAGCTCGGATGTCATGTCCGTTTCGATGAAGCCCGGCGCGATGGCGTTCACCGTCACGCCGCGCCCGGCCAGCTCGCGCGCCACCGACTGCGTGAAGCCGATCAGCCCCGCCTTGCTCGCCGCGTAATTGCTCTGGCCGGGATTGCCGATCAAACCGATGACGGAAGAAATGTTCAGGATGCGCCCGCTGCGCTGCTTGGCGAACGTGCGGAAAAATGCCTTCGTGAAAAGAAACGCGCCCTTCAAATTCGTGTCGAGCACGGTATCCCAGTCTTCATCGCTCATGCGCATCAGCAGACCGTCGCGCGTCACGCCGGCGTTGTTCACGAGAATGTCCACCTTGCCGCAGTCGGCCAGGATTTTTTCGGCGGCGGCGTTCACGGCGGCGGAATCCGCCACGTCCACGGCCAGCGCCCAGGCCTTGCGGCCCAGCGCGCGGATTTCAGCGGCGACTTTCTCGGAATTTTCCACCGTGCGCGAAACGACGACGACGTCCGCGCCCTCGGCGGCAAATTTCAACGCGATGGCGCGGCCGATTCCACGGCCCGCGCCGGTGACCACGGCGATTTGATTTTCAAGCTGGCTCATAAAGTGTCCGTGATGTTAAACCGTGAAGGCGGGCAAATGCACATGAAAAATGACGAGTGAGGCGGATGCGTGAAAAACTGCGAAGCGAATTGCTAAACTCTGCGGCCTATTTCTTTATTAGGCAGCATGGTCATATCTCTGTCTTCGACGATTTAGAAAACGGACAAACCAAATAACTCCAGTGAGCCAGGCGATAAGCCAAACTGGGGCGGCGGCCAGAAACCAAACGCCAATATGTCTGCTCTGCTCCAGCACTTCTTGTGATGGGATTGGCTCGGGATAAACCACATAAAGCAAACCCATCATAAATATGCCAACACCAACTGCAATACCAACCAAACAGAGGATGCCAACAAAAAACCACCGAAGGAATTTTGCACAGAATCTGTCAATTTTTCTGGCGTCAACCATAGGTGCGTGAATTGCCGCCTAACATCTATATTAGCCAAAACCAATGTTCCCTAATTCCAATAGGAGACAATCGGTCACACATGTGACCGTGAAACAGCCGTGACACCAATTGATGCACTTTGTCTGTTATCGCTTCGACCATGAGGGCATCTTTCCAGAACCCGCCCGCCGCGCAAGGGCAAAAATTTGCGGCTAAATCCGGGGCGTCAAAAAAATCCCGAAGCTCTGCCAGCAACAATCCCAACGGGATTGCGTCCTCCAGCCCAAGGTTGGCGCGCAGCGCCTACCTTGGGTTGACGTTCCGAAAAAGAAACAACCTCAACGAGGTTGTGGCCGTTGGCGTGCGGATGAAACCGGAATGGCCGCAACCGCATTGCGGTTGAAAATGTCGGCGAATGATGACCCAGGGTAGCGCGTGCACGCAACCCTTGGGCTTTGAGACGGAATCCCTTTGGGATTCACCGAAAATTCAAAGCCGCGTCATGGACTGCGGCGGGTGGAAAGCGCCACGCCGCTTTCGCACGCACGAGAGTCCACCTTTAGTCCGGCAATTTATCGTCCGCCCGAAAGCGGTGTCGCGGCTTCCGCCTTGCCACCGCACTCCAAGACGCCAAAAATTTTTGACCGTCGTCTTGGGAAAGGCGATGGACGCTTCCGCTGTGCAATTTCTGCGCGGCGATTTTTCTCCGCGCAGAGTTTGCGCGGATGCTTTTCGAGATTCATTGGTGAAATGGCGCTTTCCCGGCTGGCACATTCCCTGCATAGTGCCGCTGAACCCGGTGGCAGCGTTTGCGTTTGCCGCTGGTCAATCAAACAACAACCAACCAACAGATAATTAAATGAAATTGAATCGCATGATCACGATGGGCGCGATGGCTGCCACGCTGGCTTTGAGCGTCGGCGACATTTTTGCGCAGGACAACGGCGGCAACAACAACAACGGCGGCCAAGGCGGCCAGGGCGGCGGCCAACGGCGCAATCGTCAGGCCGGCGGCGGCCAAGGCGGACAGGGCGGCCAGGGCCAGGGCCAGGGCGGCGGAAATTTCGACCCGGCGGCATTCCAGCAGCGCATGGTGGATGGCACCCGTGACCGTCTTGATTTTACCAACGACACCGAATGGGCGGCCGTTGAACCGCTCGTCAAAAAGGTCATCGCGGCCCGCTTCGAGGTCGGCATGGGCGGCGCGCGCGGGATGATGGGTGGCGGTCGCAACCGTGGCGGCAATGGCGGCGGCCCCGGCGGAATGCCCGGCGCCCAGGCCAACCCGGAACAGGAAGCGCTGCAAAAGGCGCTCGATGACAACGCGCCCTCCTCGCAGATCAAGGATTTGCTCGCCAAATACAAGGCCGCGCAAAAGGCCAAGCAGGCCAAGCTCGAAGCCGCCCAGGCCGACCTCAAAAAAGTTTTGAACACAAAACAAGAGGCGCAGGCAGTTTTATCCGGTCTGGTGAACTGAACCGAACAATGGAGCGCGGGCTTTAGCCCGCTTCAACACCCGCAAAACCGGGACGCTGGCAATGCCAGGCCGTTTTTGGGGTGTCGCATTGAAGCGGCCCCGCAGCGCGGGGCCGCGCTCCACAAAAAAGAAAGCTGACGATTCATGGCCGCCTCACCGGTTCAAGATTCTTCGACGAAAACGTTGCTGGGACGCATGGTGGCGTCCCGGCAACTGTCTTCGCTGGATGCGGACGCCTTGCTCCGCGCCCAGCCGAACGTTGCAAGCGAGGAGGAAGTCCTCCGCTGGCTTGCGACTGAATACGGCCTCGGCTATACGACGCTCGAAGACGTCGAGCCGGATCGTCAGCTTCTTTCGCTTTTTCCCGCGCGCATTTTGCTCAAGGAGGAACTGCTTCCGCTCCAGCGCATCAACGGTTCCATCGAAGTCGCCACCAGCCGCCTCTTCGCCACGCAAGGTTTCGACGCGCTGAAAACGTTGACCGGCTTGAACCTCAAGCCGATTCTCGCGTCCAGCGAAGCGATCCAGCGCGAAATAAAAAAACGGCTCGGCGTCGGTGCGGACACCATCGGCACGCTGGAGGAGGAAAAGGGAATTCAAGTCGTTGACGAAAACGCCACCGACAACAATTTGGACGAAGGCGCGGAGGACGAGGCGTCCATCATCCGCTTCGTCAACCAGGTCTTGAAGGACGCGATTGAACTGCGCGCCTCGGACATCCATCTCGAACCGTTCGAGGACGAATTTCGCATCCGTTATCGTATTGACGGCGAGCTGCAGGAAGTTCCGGTCCCGCCGCAGTTGAAACAATTTCAGCCCGCCATCGTTTCGCGCGTCAAGATTTTGAGCCATCTCAACATCGCGGAAAAACGGCTGCCGCAGGACGGCCGCATCAAGGTGCGCATTGATTCCGCCGAGGTGGACATCCGCGTTTCGGTGATTCCCATGTTGCATGGCGAGGCCGTCGTGATGCGTCTGCTCCGGCAAAATTCCACGCTGCGCGGCCTCGGCGAAATCGGCATGAACCAGCGCGAGCTGGAACATTTCCAGCACGTCCTCGGTCTGCCGCACGGAATCATTCTGGTCACCGGCCCGACGGGTTCCGGCAAAACCTCCACGCTTTACACCGCGCTCAACGAGATCAACGACGCCGTCCGAAAAATTATCACGGTGGAAGACCCGGTGGAATATCAGCTCAAGGGCGTCAACCAAATCCAGGTCAACGAAAAGTCCGGCCTGACATTCGCGCGCGGCTTGCGCTCGATTTTGCGCCACGACCCGGACGTGATTCTCATCGGCGAAATCCGCGACGCCGAGACCGCGCAGATCGCGGTGCAGGCGTCGCTGACCGGCCATCTGGTTTTTTCCACGCTGCACACGAACGACGCGCCCGGCGCGCTAACGCGGCTCGTGGACATGGGCGTCGAACCGTATCTCGTCGCCTCGTCACTCGAAGCCGTGCTCGCGCAACGCCTCGTCCGCGTGCTGTGTCCGCATTGCAAGCAGCCGGACCATTCGCCGACCGCGCAGTCGTTCAAGGTGAAGCTCGGCATCGCGGCGGACAAAACCATTTTCAAATCCATCGGCTGCCGCGAATGTCGCAACACCGGATTCTTCGGACGCAATGCGATCTTCGAGTGGATGGACACCGATGAAGAAATCCGGCAGTTGATTTTGAAATCCGCCTCCACGGATCAAATCCGCGCCGCCGCGCGCAAAGGCGGGATGCGCACGCTGGCCGAAGACGGCTGGCGTCTGGTCGCCGCCGGCATCACGACGGTCGAGGAAGTTTTGAGCGTCACGACGGCAAAAGAAGTCGAGAGCGCCACGAAAAATGAAGCCGGAGAATCCGCCGCGAGCATCGCGGTGGCGAGGTGAAATGAAAAAACATCCAACATCCAACATCCAACATCCAACGCCCAATGGCGCTGGCGTTCCGTGCCTTGGATGTTCGTTGTTGGATGTTGGATGTTGAATGTTTTCCTGATTTTCAAATGCCCACCTTTTCCTACAGAGCATTGCAAGCCGACGGCAAGATTGCCGAGGGCGTGCTCGATGCCGCCGGCCGCCCGGATGCGATGCGGCAGATTGAAACGCTCGGCCTGCGTCCGGTGAACGTCTTGGAAAAAAGTTCAGCGGCGGGGAAAAACGGCCCGGCGGCGTCCAGCCTCGGCAACCTGGGAAACATCTCCTTCAAGCTGGAATCTAAAAAAGTTTCCGCGAAGGAACTGGAGAATTTCACGCGGCTGCTTTCGAGTTTGCTCACGGCCGGCGTGCCGTTGAGCCGCGCGCTGGTGATCCTCTACAAGGAATCCTCGGCACCGGCGGCGAAGGTGAAGTGGAAGGAAATTCACGACCTCGTGGTGGACGGCATGTCGCTGACGGCGGCGATGGCGAAGTCGCCGGAAACTTTTCCGCGCGTGTATGTCGCGATGGTGGAGGCGGGCGAGGCGGGCGGCTTTCTCGACGTGGTGCTGGCGCAGATCGCCGATTTTCAGACGCGCGAAAAGGAGCTGAAATCAAAAGTGTTCACCGCGATGATTTATCCGTGCGTCCTCTTCGTGCTGGCCATGGTGGTGGTGACGGTGCTGCTGATTTTTTTCATCCCCAAATTTCAGACCGTGTTTGCGAGCGTCCATGGTTCGCTGCCGGTCATCACGCAGATTGTCATCGGCATGAGCCATCTCATGCGTTCGTATGGCCTGCTCGTCGGGGGCGGAATCGTCGTGGCCATCCTGGCGTTGCGCGCGTGGTTCAGCTCTGCGAAAGGCAAGCGCGTATGGGAGGGCGGCATTTTGAAAGCCCCCATCGTCGGCCCGCTCATCGGCCAGTTTGCGATGGCGCGTTTCTGCCGGATGCTGGGCACGCTGCTCGGCGCGGGTGTGCCGCTGGTCTATGGCCTGAACGTCGCGCGCCGCTCCATCGGCAACCAGATTCTCGTGGATGCGGTCGGCCAGTCCATCGAACGCGTGCAGCAGGGCGGCCGGCTCGGCCAGAGTCTCGCCGATTGTCGCGTCCTGTTTTCCGGCTCGGTGCTGGAAATGATTTCGGTCGCGGAAGAAAGCGGCCGGCTCGACGCCGAACTGGTGCGCGTGGCCGGCGTCACGGAATTCGACCTGGACCGGAACCTGAAAACCGCCGTGGCGTTCGCCGAGCCGTTGATGCTGTTTCTCATCGCCGGCTTCATCGGCGTCATTTT
>JAYVCM010000393.1:0-19511 GCA_043749955.1 Limisphaerales bacterium
AGCGGCGGCGCGTGCAGCTTCTCGTATTCCACGCGGAAATTTTCCAGCAGCGGCAGTTCGATTTCGTCTTTTTTCCGGCCGCTGGCGCGTTTGCTGGCGATGATGTCGCGCAGGTTCGCCACTTGAAAAATGCCCTCGCACACACCGCGCGACTTCGCCGCAGCGAAACTGCTGATGCCGTCCGGCGCAAAAACCAGATCCACGTCGAACGGCCCGGTCTTGATCTGCACAAAATCTTTTCCCGCGACAATTTCGCGTTCCAATTCCGCATTGATTGGAAAGTCCATTTTTCGCAACGCGGCCACGATGCGCCCGCCATTTTCCGGCGAGCGGGCGGGAAAGATGTCCACGTCTTGCGTTGTGCCGGGATAACCGAGCAGGATGGCGGCGCTTTTGCCGATGAACAGATAATCCACGCCTTCGTCCTGAAATGCGCGGGCGATTTCCTGGGCCTGAAGCGGGCGAAATTCCCTGGTCATGCGGCGCGTTTGAAGCCGAGATACTCCGGCAGGTTTTTTTCGCACCAGGCGCGATAGTCGGCCATCGAATCGAAGGACCGCCACGGCGCGTCGTCCAGCACCGGCTTGTGGACGCGATTGAAACCATATTTGATGCGGTCGGCCAGCGGACGCGCCATCTGCCGGCGACACTGCTCGCGGAACGCCTCGTCAGCCTGCTGGTCGGTTTGTTTCATGTCTGCCAAAGCATAATCAATCCCGGCACAACGTCAAACATGGCGGTCAATCCGCGCGGCCAGCACCGGTGATTGGAATGGGTTTCTTGATGCAAAATTTGCAATTGAACCGTCTCAAATGTTGAGTCATTTTGGGCGCGTGAAAGCGACGACCAAACGACAGACAAAGACCGAGGCCGAATTGCTTGACTACGCCACGAATAATTTATTGCGCAAGCTTAAACGCGATATGCAGAAAAAGGACGGTCGCGTGGATTACGACAAACTTCGCAAAGACGGCTACAGTGACCGCTTGCTGACCAAGCTGGAACAGGCTTGAGCTTCAAGATTCCTTCTCGGCAAAAATTCTTTTTGCTTCCTGAATATCAATCTTCGCTTTGTGGCCGTGCTTTTCGAGCAGGTGCAATAGGTTTGCGCCATTCAGCAAAACCAGCGGCTTGCCTTTGGCGAACTCATAAGCATCCGGGCCGTAATCAGCCGTCGTGACCAGAATTCCTTTCATCGCGCCTTCGTTCAGAACCGTTCCGTATAATTCCCGCACCGCCGC
This sequence comes from Limisphaerales bacterium, assembly GCA_043749955.1. Classification (GTDB taxonomy): domain Bacteria; phylum Verrucomicrobiota; class Verrucomicrobiia; order Limisphaerales; family UBA11358; genus UBA11358. Next base: position 1,242 of record JAYVCM010000393.1, read on the forward strand.
CACGCCGACGGTGTTGGTGTAACGTTTGGCTTGGATGACCGTTTTTCCACCGTGAATGGGATCGGAATCAAAAACCACGGAATCCACCCCACCATCCCGGCTCGCCTGCGTGACTTTTACTTCGCAACCGGGCTTGCTGAATTCCTTTTCAAAAAGTTCCCGGATCAAATGCTCGAAATCTTCCCAATCCATCGCCGCCAGATTGGTTCGCTCATCCAGTTGCCCGGCCACCGCGTATGAAGCGACAAATCTTTTATCCTCGCGATTGATTTTCAGCACTGGCGCAATCGGCGTGAGGCTGTGCAGCGTCGAGCTTCCGATGCCTTTCAAGGCTTTGAAGCACGCCTTTGGGTCAACCTTAAAGAGATTGATTTTCTGGAATTCTTCTTTTTTTGCATGAACCGATATCACGCAGCCTTTGGTGTCCTTGCCCGTTGCTTTGTCAACTGATTCAACCCATCCGTTGAAAACAATAGCACTCAACGCATCTGCTTCGTCCATCTCAAAAAGTTGGTAAAGAGTTCGCAAGCAAAGCCGATAAAGAACGTCATCATAAATCTGACTGAATTCCTTGTCTGACAAATACACCTCTACTTCTTCGTTGCGAGACTGGACGTATTTCACTTCTTTGACGCGAGGCAAATCCTTGGGTGCGGGAAGCAAGTAATCAACAATCAGAATTTTTGTTCCGGGGACATATTCAAAGTTTAATTTTCCTTCGAGGTTTAATACTCTCTGCAAACTGACTGGAAACTTTGAAAGCAACAGCACTCGTTCACAACGGTGCGTCACCACATTCGGCAGTAATGATTCCGTTTTTAATCTCGCAGCCTCTTTTTTCTCATATTCAATACGGCTGGCCTCCCACTTCTCAAGAGCAGCCGTGTATTCATTTTTGAGACGTATATTTTCAGCCGCCGCTTGCTTAGGCTCGGGCGGACAAACCACGATTTGTGGATAAGACGGTTTGGGTATTGGATACTTGGGAACAAATTTTTCCCAATCCAAGACAGACTTTGACGACGACGGCGAGTAAAGAATATTTTTAATTTCTTCCAAGCTGGCTTTTGCTTCTTCGGTTTTCTCCTGCGCTCGTTCTTGAACCGCCCAAACGTCGTGTAAGGCTTGCGCTTTTGCCATAACAACATCGTAGTTTGTTCCAGAAATCACCCGATGCTTCCCCAATTTGGAGCTGGTCACTGTTGCTTGAACGCGTTCAGCCATATTCAATTTCCTAAACGAATACCAATTTTGTAATCGCTTGCAACCTGAATTCAAAATCTGTGTTCAATCTGTGTTTCATCTGTGGCTAAAAATTAAATAGTCTTTGAATGTCTCCGCTCATTCGCCGCGCCGAGCGTGTTGTCGAAACACATCGCGATGTTGCGGATGAAGAGGCGTTTCTGTTTCAGATTGGCCACGGATTGAGTGTTTGCGCGTGACGAAAATCGCCCGGATTCCTCGTCACCACCACCAGCCCGCGCGACACCGCCAGCGCTTCGATCACGGAATCCCAGAGCGGCTGCGGCTGCCGTTTCAACTCCACGCTATGCTGCTGTTTTCCCCACTCAACCGCCGCCGCGTCATCCCACGCGACAATTTGATCGCCCCATTCCGCCCGAAAACGGTGCAGCTTTTGCAGCAGCACCTCCCGCCTGGCGCCGCTCTCGGCATAAATGCCATCCGCGATCTCCGCCAGCACCGGCGCGGGCACGCCGCAATCTTCGCCATGCGTTTCCAGCCATTCGCACACGGCGGGATGCGGCTTGGGTTTCCACGTCTCGGAAATGACGTTGGTGTCCAGCAGGTATTTCATCGTCCCTTGAGCTTCACCGGACCAAGTCCGCGCAACGATTCAAGCAGGCTGGGTTTCGAGGCAGGCCGGCCCAGTTTGGATTTGACCCGGCGCAGGCCGAACTTCATGGCTTGGCGCATGGTTTCCGCCTGGCTCAAGCCTGCGGAGCGGGCCGTCGCCTTCACTTCGGAATGTAAAGTCTCGTCCAAGCTCAATGGATATACGGCGTTCTTCATAGGTTTCTTATAACGCGCCAGGCTGGCTTTGGCAACTGTCCACGTCGGCGCATGTCTCCACGTCGCCGCAATTTCAAATCGTCTTGGAATGTCTCCGCTCATTCGCCGCGCCGAGCGTGTTGTCGAAACACATCGCGATGTTGCGGATGAAGAGGCGGCCGGAGTTTGTGACTTCAAGGCCGGCGGCAGTTTTTTTCACCAGCCCGTCGGCGATGAAGGGCGCGAGCGCGGCGAGTTCCTTTTCAAAATGCTGCTCGAAGTTGATGCCGAGCTTCGCGCTCATCGCGGCGAAGTCGAGCGAGAGGTCGCACATCGTCCGCATGATGGTTTCGCGGCGGAGCTTGTCCTCGTCGGTCACGAAATACGCCTTGTGCAGCGGCACGTTGCCCGCGTCCACGGCGGCCTGATACTTCGGCAGTTCCTTCTCGTTCTGCCAGTAGGCTTCGGGAATTTGCGAAACGCCGCTCATGCCGAACGCGTAGATGTCCGAACCGGCGCGCGTGCTGTAGCCCTGGAAATTCCGCTGCAGGTTTTTGTTCCGCTGCGCGATGGTCAGCTCGTCGTTCGGCTTCGCGAAATGATCCATGCCGATATAGACGTATTGGTCGTCCGCGGTGAGCCGTTCGATGACGAGCTTGAGGACTTCGAGTTTGGATTCCGGCGTCGGGAGAATTTTTTCTTCGAGAATTTTTTGCGCGGGCTTGATCCACGGAACGTGCGCGTAGCTGAACACGGCGAGGCGGTCGGGCTTCATCTCCAAAACGGTGTCGAGCGTTTCGTTGAACGTCTCCGGCGTCTGAAATGGCAGGCCGTAAATCAAATCGAGGTTGATGGAGCCGAAGCCGAGTTCGCGCATCCAGTCCATCGCCTGCTGCGTCATCTCGCGCGGCTGGATGCGGTGAATCGCCTCCTGCACCTTCGGATTAAAATCCTGCACGCCCATCGAGGCGCGGTTGAAACCGATTTCGCGCAGCGCGACCATGTGCTCGCGCGTGAGCCGGCGCGGATCCACTTCTACGCTTGCTTCGATGTCCGGCGAAAACGTGAAATGTTTGTGGATGATGTCGCCGAGACGACGGATTTCGTCCGGGCGCAAAAACGTGGGCGAGCCGCCGCCGAAATGGAGTTGAACTGTCTTGCGGTCTTTGTTCAAGCGCGGCGCGAGCTTCGCGACTTCGCGGCCAAGATAATCAATGTAGTCCTTGCCCTTGTCGTGGTTGGCCGTGATGACGGTGGTGCAGCCGCAGAACCAGCAGAGGGTTTCGCAAAACGGGATGTGGAAATACACCGAGAGGTCGCGCGGCGACTGGTTGTTGGCCTCGATTTTGGCGGAGAGCTGTTCCCATGTCACGTCGGTGGTGAACTTGGTGGCGGGCGGATAGCTGGTGTAACGCGGCCCGGCCACGTTGTATTTTTTCACCAAGTCCAGATTGACGTTCAAAGTTTTCACAAGGGGCAAAAGTTTTAACGCAAAGACGCAAAGACGCAAAGGCGCAAAGAAAGAGAAAACAACTTTGCCGCGCCTTGCGTCTTTGCGTCTTTGCGTCTTTGCGTTGAATTTTTCATCGGTGAGCCTTCACAGTGTCCACGAGCGCCGCAATGTTCTCCAGCTTCGCGCCCGGCGTCAAACCGTGGCCGAGGTTGAAAATATGCCCGGGCCTTCCGCGCATGGCTTCGAGAATTTTCTGCGTCTCCGCCGCAACAGTTTCCGGCGTGGCGTCCACAAGCAATGACGGCGCAAGATTGCCCTGCAACGCGATGCCTTCGGGAATCAACTTGCGCGCGTCGGCCAGCGAGGTCTGCCAGTCAATGCCGAGGACGTTCGCGCCCGTGCCAATCAAATCATTCCAGTTGCCATGCGTGCCGAGCGAGAAGGCGATGACGGGTGGAGCGCCCTGTTGGAGTTCTCGCTTTGGCGTGTTCCCCGGACAAGCTAAAGCTTGAACTCCAACGGAGGCCGGCATTCCAATCGCGGTGATAATTTCCTTCATCCAGCGACCGCTGGCTTCCTGAAATTCCGTCGGCGCGAGATGGCCGCCGTGGCTGTCGAAAATCTGCACCGCGTCCACGCCCGTCGCGATTTGCATCTGCAAATACGCGGTGACGGCGGCGGTCAGTTTTTCCGCGAGCGCAAAATAGGTTTTGGGGTCTTCGCGGAAGAGCTGCAGCGCGCGGCTGTATTTCGGCACGCTCGCGCCTTCCATCATGAACGTCGCCAGCGTCCACGGCGAACCGCTGAAGCCGATGAGCGCGGTCTCGTCGCCAAGTTCCTTGCGCAGCATCCGCAACGCTTTGTCCACATAGCTCAAGCGTTCCACGACGCGCTCGACGGAAAGTTTTTCAATGTCCGCCTTGCTCGTCACGGCGAAATCCATCTGCACGCCGCCGGTTTCCTTGAAGTGATACGTCTGCCCCAGCGCCTCGGGGATCACGAGGATGTCGCTGAACAAAATCGCCGCATCAAAACCGAACCGGCGCACGGGCTGGAGCGTGACTTCAACCGCGAGTTCCGGATTCTGCACGAGCTGGACGAAAGTGTAAGTCTCTTTGAGCTTGCGATATTCGGGCAGCGCGCGACCGGCCTGGCGCATGAGCCACACGGGCGGACGGTCCACCGGCTCGCAGCGCGCGGCGCGGATAAAGCGTTGCCGCGCCGTCAGCGCAGATTTATTTTTTACCGGATGGTCGGCGGTTGCGTTCACAAAATTCAGTTCGCCACAGCATAACTGAATCCGGCGGGATGGCAGCTTCGGATTTTTCTGGCGACGGCCAAGCCTCGTTTGGTGGCGAAACTTTTTCCCTCTCCCCTCGGAGGGGAGAGGGCCAGCCCGTCCTCCGTAGCAGCACTGCGGAGGGTGGAGGTGAGGGGTGAATCGTCCACCCTGAATTCACGCGTCTTGGTTCACCGGCCACCCCTCATCCTCAATCCTTCGCCCCTCCGATCCGCCTTCATCCAATTTCGGCGGGACGCGGGGGAGAAGGAGGCCCGCCCATCGGCATGGCGATGCGCCAGATGCGGATGGGTTCGGGAAAACCGGTGAACTGTTCATGATCCTCCGTCGCGCCGCGATGGTGGCCGTGCAGAAAATCCTGCGTCTCGACCCGGTGATAAATTTCATCGGCGACCACCAGATCATTGCCGGCGGAACGTTCCACCATGCGCGCGGCGAGATTCACCACCGAGCCGAAAAAATCCAGCTTGTCGTTGGCGTTCACCGCGAGGCACGGGCCAATGTGGAGCGCGGATTTGAGCTGCAGTTGCACCTTTTGCGTTGAGTTCATTTGGCCAAGCTGCTCGTGCATCGCGTGCGCGGCGGCGAGCGCCTCGGTCAAATTGCTGAACACCGCCATCACGGAGTCGCCGATGGTTTTGACCACGCCGCCGTGATTGGCCGAGATGACCTCGTGCAAAATCTTGAAGTGGTCGCGCACAAGCGCATAGGCCGGCGCGTCGCCAATGTTGGAATACATCGCCGTCGAGCCGCGCAGATCCGTGAACAGCAGGACCTGCGAACCCACCGTGACCTGCTCCGTCGGCGAGATCACCTCGGTGGCGAACAGGTCGCGGAACTCCTGCCAGTTCGTTACGCGCGCGGCGGTGAGGATATCGTCGTCGCCCGCGCCGGATTCGAGCGCGACCTGGACGGGAAACGGATTCGGGTTGGACACGGAAAAAGCCGGGCCGGAGTTTTTGAATTCAAATTTATCCGGGTGGCAGGAAATTTCCACGCCGGTCGCCGGCAAGTCGGCGCCAGCCTGCACCTGCACCGAACGCACGCGCAAGGCGCGATGGGCGGCGGGCAAAGTCCATTCACGCTTTTGGTTGGGTTCGAGACAAATCTGCGCGGCGATGTGCGGCCGCGCGCCCGGCCCGACCAGGCAGAACGTCTGCTCGTCGCACGGACGAACACTTGGGTGGACGGAAAATTTCAACTCGACGGACCGGTCGAATTCCGCGTCGAACCGGATGTTGCACACGTCGCAATGCGCCGTGCGCACGAGATCGGCCAGCGTCGTCGTGCGCGGCAGGCGCGTGGAACGGCAGTTGGGGCAAAGCACCTCCCAGCGCAGGTTCAAAAGTCCGGCGCGCGTGGCGTGCAGAAACAATCTCAAAACATCCCAGCGGCCGGCCCGCCAATGTTTGGCGACGGCGAACGGACGGAGGTGCGACAGCTCCACGTCCGCCGACTGGACCAGCAGTTCGTGCAGCTTTTCAACCAGCAGTTCGGAAAACTTTTCCGCACGCAGCTTTTTCAAGCCGTCGTCGAGCACGGCCAGGTTCGCCGCGCCACGCGGCAGATTCGGCATCGCGGCGGGCTGCTGGCCGGCGAGATGTTCGCCGAGGTGGCGGATGAGCGCCCGCATGTCCCGCATGGTTTTGGGGCCGACGACGCTTCGGGCCAGCAAGGCGCCGAAAAAATTTCTCGGCCGGAGGTGCGTGAAAATTTCAATCGCGCAGCCGGCAACCGTTTCGCGCAGCCGCAGGCCCATCACGGTCTCGATCAGCGCGCCGCCAAGAAAAACCCGGCGCACCTGGTAAAATTCCGGCTCCGTCCACTCGAACGGAAATTCCTGCCACACGAGCGGCAGGCCGAGAATTTTTGCGCGGGCGATGATTTTGCTGCCGCCTTCGGGCAGCGGCTCCACGACGTATTTGACCGGCGGCAGGCCGATCGCGCGGTTGAGCCAGTCCGTCCGGGCGAGAATCGGCCAGACCGCCGCCCGCGGGTGCGGCAGTTCAATGGTCTCCTCGATTTTTACCAGTCCGGGCATGGGCGAAACTCTAGCTGACCGCATGGAATTTGAACAGCCGCGCCGGTGAAATTTTTTTGCAACTTTGCGCCACGCCCGGTTTTTAATTTGAAGCGATGGAAAAACCACCTACAAATTCAAGCGAATCGCTGTGGCGACGGAAAGTTTCCGGTGCCGCGCGCGCCGGGTTGCGCGCACAGCCGGAGCTGGAACTGGAGGCCCGCCTGACGGACGCCCTCGCAAAAATTCCCGATGCGCCCGTGCCGTCCAATTTCACCGCGCGCCTGCTGGACGCCATCGAACTGGAGGAAAAACCGGCGACGCGTTCCCACGGCTGGCACTGGAGCTGGCGCTCACTTTTTCCGCGCGTGGCCGTCGCCGCCGCCGTTTTGATTTTTGCCGGCGTCAGCATCCAGCATTACGAAACGAACTCGCAGCGCTTCACCCTGGCCAAAGAGGTCGCCCTGGTCGCCGGGGCGCAGCCGCCGCCCAGCATGGACGCGCTGGAAAATCTCGACGCCATCCAGCGCATGAGCCAGTCGGCCCACGCGGACGGCCAACTCCTCGCCGACCTGCAATGACCCGCCTGCGCCAGACGATTTTTTTCCTGGCCGTCGCGCTGGCGGCTTTTTCCGCGTCCGCCCAAAATCCCGCCGCTCCGTCCAAGTTTTTCGGCGTCGCGACGAATCTGCTGCCGCCGCCGATCACGACCCCGCCCTCGCCGGTGAATTTTTTCCGGCAACTGCTCGCGATGCCGCCCGCCGAACGGAACCAATCCCTCTCGAACCGCCCGCCCGAAGTCCGCGCCCGCCTGCTCGCCAAGGTGCGCGAGTATCAGGCGCTCGGCGCGGACGAACGCGAGCTGCGCCTGCGCGCCACGGAACTGCGCTGGCAGCTCATGCCCTTGTTCCGCACCGCACCCGAAGCCCGCGCCACCCGGCTCGCCCAGGTGCCGGACGACCTCCGCGACCTCGTCAAGTCGCGCCTCGATCAATGGAATTTGCTGCCGCCGGCGGTGCAGAGGGAATTGCTGGCGAACGACGACGCGCTGCACTACTTCGCCCATGTTGAAACAACGAATACCGCCGCCGCCAACGAGGCGCAGCAGAAAATTTCCGCGCAGTTCAACCAGTTCTTTGAACTCACGCCGGACGAAAAAACGCAGACGCTCGCCACGCTGTCCCAGGCCGAGCGCACGCAGATGGAAAAAACCCTGAAGTCCTTCGAGCAACTGCCCGCGCAGCAGCGGCAGCAATGCGTGAAAAATTATGCGAAGTTCGCCGGGATGAGCGTCGCCGAGCGCGCGGAATTTTTGAAGAGCGCCGAGCACTGGTCGCAGATGTCGCCGCAGGAACGGCAGGCGTGGCGCGACCTCGTGGCGCGCGTCCCGCAATGGCCGCCGCTGCCCCCCATCGTGCCGCCAAACCTGATCCCCCATCTGCCGCCGAAAATTGCCCGCCCGAGCGTGGCGACGAACTGATTAAATTCCGAACGCCGAAGCAGAACTGGGTGGCACAGGCGACCCGTCCCGCTCGGAGCGGGACCACTGGCCGGACGGAACGGGGAGGACGTTGGCACTGAAAACCGGCGCGCGAAAAAGTCCGGACGCTTTCCCCATTCCGAGCGGCGGGTCGCCGCCCGGCACAGGCCAGTGGCCTGGGCTACCCACCGAATTGGCCACCGCGGCTTCGGCGTTCGGGTTAATTCCACATTCCACATTCCGCACTCCGCACTCCGCATTGGAAATTTGCTTCGCCGCCGTGCCGGTCTTGCCAGGCTTGACTTGCGCGCTTAACGCGTAGGTGCCGCCGCGCACAAAAATCGTGTCACCCGCCGCGAGCGCAGACAGCGTCACCGCTTTTTGCGGCGTGGCGAACGGGGTGTTGGTGGCCGTGCCGTTATTGGCATCGCTGCCATTGGTGGCGACGTAATAAGTTGCGGCATGCACCGAAACCGCCAGCAGCAGCGCGGATGAAACGGCGATGGACAATTTCATCACGGGGCAAAAGGTCCGCGCCCGCAGCCCGCGTTGTTGGTCACCAGATTGGGCACGGCGGACGCCGCGTCCAAGGTGTAGGGATACGGCGGCGGATTCAACCCGATGGGATCGGTGCCCGCCGGCGTCAGCGTGTCGCCGCCGGGCGCGACGTTGACAATCGTGAAGGTTTTGCCGTCCTGATCGAAGGTGATGGACGTCGCGTTGGAAGAGACGAGCGTGCCGGGATTCAGCGGCTGGGTCAGGATATAGGTGTAGTTGGTCGTGCAACCGTCGAGAATGTTTCCGGCGGCTTTCAACAGGCCATGCGCATCCGCGGGTTCCGTGCCGGTGTTGATGTTGATGTATTGCTCGAAAGCGTCATTCGCGTGGTCGAAGTAATTATTCTCCGCCAGCACCTCCGCGTAGAGCCGGGTGCGGATGCAATAGCTGTTGCCGGGCGAATTGAAGTAGCTGTTGAAGACATGGACGCGGCCGAAGCGCACCGAGGGCATGCGCTCCGTGCATTGCACGTCCCACCAGTTGTGATGGAACGTGACATGGAGTTTGCCGGCATCCAGGGACGAGGTGTCGCTGTTGCCAATGAGGTTCACATTTTTATGCGTGGTGATTACGTCGTAGTAGAACCGGCACCACGAGACGGTCACAAAGTCCGCGCCGTTGACCACGTCCAGCCCGCCGTCCACCGCGTCAAAAATGTCGCAATGATCCACCCACACGTTCGTCGCGCCGCGGCTGATGGTCACGGCGTCCCGGTCGCCGGCGGTGGCGTTCGGATTCGAGAGGCGCAGGTTGCGGATGATGACGTTGGAGTTCTCGGGGTTCTCCACGATGAGATCACCCATGATGCCGGAGTTGGTGCCGACGCCGACGATGGTCTTGCTGCCGAAGTTCACGGGCGTGTTTGCGTCGGTGCGGAGCGGGATGACGCCGGCCACCTGGATGACGAGCGGTCCGGCGAGACGCACGAGCGCGTTGGAAAGCCCCGCCGTGTTGGTGACGGTGATGATGTTCGTGGTGTTGCCCGCGCCCGTGGTGCCGTAGGCATAGCCGATGATGTTGTTCGAGGACGGCGCGTTCGCCGCCGCCAGCAGCCGGTAAAAATTCTGTGCGAACGCGGGCGGCGGATTCGTGCAGTCAAAATTGCCGAGGCCGCTGAACAGATTCGTCGCGAGGGAACGCCACTGCGCGGCGGGCAGCGCCAAGTTGGTGGAATTCAAAACCTGATAGCTGCCGCTGGGCGTGCCGTTGGTGCCGCGCAGAATCACGCCCGCCACGTTGACCACCGCCTGGGTGATGACCGGGCCGCCGGTCACGCTGATCACCGGCGCGTTCGTGATGGAAAAATTTCCGCTCACCGCGTTCGTCAAACCCGTGCCGATGCCGGACGCGGCGGCGGTGAGTTGTTTGCCGGTGCCGGCGGTGTCAACCGTGAGCGTGGAGAAAGTCGCCTTGCCCGTCGCATCGGAATTCACCGTCGTCGTGCCGCCGAGCGCACCGCTGCCCGCCGTCAATGTCAGCGTGATGGGCACGTTGTTCGACGCTACGGCCACGCTGCTCACATCTTGAATCTGCACGACGACCGCGTTCATGGTCGCGTTGACCAGCGCGGTGGCCGGTTGCGTGGTGAAGGCGAGCTTGGCGGCGATGGACGGCGCGATGATGGAAAAAGTCGTGCTGACCGCGTTCGTCAAACCCGCGCCGATGCCCGACGCCGTCGCGGTCAATTGCTTTCCAGTTCCGGCGGTATCAATGGTCAGGTTGCTGAACGTCGCCTTGCCGCTCGCGTCCGTGTTCTGCGTGAGCGTGCCGCTTAAAGTTCCGCTGCCGCCGGTCAGCGTCAGCGTGATGGGAACATTGTTCGACGCCACCGCCGCGCCGCCCGCCGTCTGCACCTGCACCACGACCGGATTCATCGTCGAGTTCGGCGCGGCATTCGTCGGCTGCGTCGTGAAACCAAGTTGCTGCCCCACCACCGGACCGCCGCTGGGAACCACGTCCGACCAGTTGGTGCCGAAACGGACCTCATCCAAAAACATCACGCTGCCCGCGCCGGAACTGGTGGAAATCTGGAAGTAGTCGAGCGAAACCGGATCCGATCCGCCGGTCACATTGCCGAGCGACGCGGGCGCGGTGGCGGCACCGTAATCGGCGCTGGCCGGATCCACCCACAAATCCACCTTGTCGTTGGCGGCAAGGAAAGTGTAGCGGACGATGACGAGGTGCGTGCCGGCGCCGATGGCCGAGGTAAAGCCGGCGCCGGAACTTTTTTTGCCGATGCCAACGACGCCGTTGCCAGCAAAAATGCCGGCCTGGGGCGAGCCTTGGCTGGTGCTGTTGTTGTCCAGGTAGCCAATCAACTCGTTCGCGCCCGGAGCCGTTTGGACATTCAGCAGGAAAGACACAAACATGGTGTTGGAAACTGTGTTCGGCAGGGAGGTGTATTGGATGGCCGCGCGGCGGGCGCTGCCGCTGGGTGCGCGCCGAACTCCCTTGCCCGACGACGCCGGAAAACCCGCCGGGGCGGTCAACGCCGCGGAATTTGAAACCGCGATTTCAAAAGAACTGGTGCCGTTGCCCAAAATCCAGGTTGGCCCGCCGACCGTGATCAAGTTGCCTTCGGCATAAGTGAACGCATCCAGATAGGGCAGCGTCACTGCGGCCTGGGCGCTTTGAAAAATTAAGACCAGCGGCGCGACGAGCAGCCCTGCCAGCCGCGCGGAGTTGAAACGACGGGAAAGTTTGCCGGAGCGGGTGTTCATGGTTTTGGTTTGTGGCTGGCAGGCGGCGTTTTGTGGGCGCGATGCGTCTGCGTTCATTTTCTGGGATTAGTCCTGACAGCTTAACCTCGTCTGCGGCCTTGTCAGCCCTGCGATTCTGCAAACCAGTTTGAAAATCAGGCATCGCGGGAGGGCGGGGTAATAACCGCAAAGAACGCAGGGAACACAAAGAAAGCAAACTGACAAACCGGATTGTTGGATCAATGGATTTTTGGATTGGTGAATTGATTTTCGTGCGCCCAGAATTTATGGAGGCTCGTGCGTCGGCCTGGCGCGAGTCATGCGCGGGCGGATTGCACGCCCCGCTGTAATCCACCAATCCAGTTTTTCTCTGCGCTCTCTGCGTTCTCTGCGGTTAAATAATTTTTACTGCGGTTCCGCCGCCGCAATTTTCCCCGCGCTCGCACCGCGCATCACGGCGGCCTTCACCGTCTCCGCCGCGTCCGGCGCATAAGCATACGGCGGCGTGAAAACGTCGGTCGTCCCCCGGGAAGTGCCAGCGCTCCCGGAACTACGCCGCCACGATGTTCACCAGTTTTTTCGGCACGACGATGACTTTCTTGATCGTCTTGCCTTCGTAATACGGCCTGCCTTTTTCATTCGCCAGCGCCAGCGCCTCCAGTTCCGCCGCCGTGGCGTTCACGGAAACTTTGATGACATCGCGCAGCTTGCCGTTCACCTGCACGGGAATTTCAATCTCGTTCTCGACGAGCAACGCCGCGTCGTATTTAGGCCAGGCAGCATACGCCAGCGTAACTGGATGTTGAATGTTGAATGTTGAATGTTGAATGTTCAGCTTCCCCCAAAGTTCATCCGCGATGTGCGGCGCGAACGGCTGGAGCAAAATCAAAAACTCGCGCAGCATGGCCGCCGGCTTCGTCTCCCAGGTGATCGCGTCGTTCACAAAAACCATCATCGCGGAAATCGCCGTGTTGAAGCGCATGCCGTCGAGGTCTTCGGTGACTTTCTTGATGCAGGCGTGCAGCGTCTTCAACTGCGCCGGCGTCGCCGCCACGTCTTTGATGGCCGCGTTGAGTTTGATGAGCTTGAGTAATTCTTTGCGTTGCTCTGCGTTCTCTGCGGTAGTTTCAGCTTGTTCAAAATCCGTTTCACTCTGTTCATCCACGAACAAACGCCACACGCGACCGAGGAAACGATACACGCCCTCGACGCCCTGGGTGTTCCACGGCTTGGTATCCTGCAACGGCCCCATGAACATCTCGTAAAGCCGGAACGCGTCCGCGCCGTATTCCACCAGCACGTCGTCGGGGTTCACCACGTTGCCGCGCGACTTGGACATCTTCTGTCCGTCGGCGCCGAGAATGAGACCTTGATTAACGAGCTTGAAAAACGGTTCGGGCGTCGAGACGTAACCGAGGTCGAACAAAACCTTGTGCCAGAACCGCGCGTAAAGCAGATGCAACACGGCGTGCTCCGTGCCGCCGACGTAGAGGTCAACGCCCGGAACGATGCGTGATGCGTGATGCGTGATGCGTGAATCGGCAATCGTGCCCATCCAATAATTCTCTGCGTCCTTGCCGACGAATGCGGAATTATTTTTTGCGTCAAGGTAACGGAGATAATACCAGCACGAGCCGGCCCATTGCGGCATGGTGTTCGTTTCGCGCACGGAGCCGTCGGGCAGATTCAGCCAGTCTTTCGCTCTGGCCAATGGTGGCTCACCGCTAGGTGTGGGCTTGTAATCTTCGAGCGACGGCGGCAGCAGCGGCAGTGAACTTTCCGGCAACGCTTCGTGATACAAATTCCCGGCAGCGTCCTTTTTCCAAACAATCGGGAACGGCTCGCCCCAGTAACGCTGACGTGAGAAAAGCCAGTCGCGCAATTTGTAATTGATGGTCTTCTTGCCGAGACCTTTTGCTTCGAGCCACGCGGAGATTTTCTTTTTGGCTTCGGCGGTGGAAAGACCGGTGATGGAAATTTCCGGGCCAGTTGAATTCACGGAATTGCCATCGTCGGTGAAGCCTTGCCAATCGGTCTTGGCATCGTTTGGCTGAACCACCTGAATGACGGGCAGGTCAAATTTCTTGGCAAACTCAAAGTCGCGCGTGTCGTGTGCCGGCACCGCCATGATCGCGCCCGTGCCGTAGCTGGCGAGAACGTAGTCGGCGATCCAGATCGGAATTTTTTCGCCGTTCACCGGATTGATGGCGTAAGCGCCGGTGAACACGCCGGATTTTTCCTTCGCCAGTTCCGTGCGTTCGAGGTCGGACTTTCCGGCAATCTGGGTTTTATATTTCGCAATCGCGTCGCGTTGCTCCGGCGCGGTGATTTGGTCAACGAGTTTGTGTTCCGGCGACAGCACCATGTAAGTCGCGCCGAACAACGTGTCGGGCCGCGTCGTGAACACGCGAATCTTTGAATCCGCACTCCGCACTCCGCACTCCGCAATTGCAAAGTCCACTTCCGCGCCTTCGCTGCGACCAATCCAGTTCCGCTGCATTTCCTTGAGCGAATCGCTCCAGTCAATTGTGTTGAGGTCAGCGAGGAGTTTCTCGGCGTAAGCGGTGATGCGAAGCATCCATTGGCGCATTGGTTTGCGGATGACCGGGAAGCCGCCGACTTCGCTCTTACCGTCAATGACTTCTTCGTTGGCCAGCACCGTGCCGAGTTCGGGACACCAGTTCACCGGCGCTTCGCTGACGTAGGCGAGACGTTTGGAATCAATTAGCGCGCGGACGCCCTTTTCGCCGCTCCTCGCCAAGTAGGAGAGCCAGCGGTCTTCCTTTGGGATCTCCGTTACAGGCTTGTTGCTTGGATGCGCTTCGAGGAGTTTTTCAAGTTCTATTCGCAACGTCTCAATCGGTTCAGCTTTGTTCGTCTCTGGATTGAACCACGAGTTGTAGAGCTTAAGGAAAATCCATTGCGTCCACTTGAAATAACCGGGGTCGGTCGTGGCGAGTTCGCGCGACCAGTCGTAGCTGAAGCCGAGGCTTTTGATCTGGCGCGTGAAGTTGGCGATGTTTGCCTCCGTCGTCACGCGCGGATGCTGGCCGGTCTTGACGGCGTATTGCTCGGCGGGCAGACCAAATGAATCCCAGCCCATCGGATGCAGCACGTTGAAGCCGCAAGCACGGCGGTAGCGCGCGAGAATGTCCGTGGCCGTGTAACCTTCCGGATGCCCGACGTGCAAGCCCGCGCCGCTCGGATACGGGAACATGTCGAGAATGTAAAATTTCGCGGGCAACTGCGTTGCGGCCACTTTCCCCGAAAGACCATGACGGATTCCAAACGGATGTCCCTCCGGCACGGAGTCGCCCGGATTGAACGCGCGGAAAGCCTGCTGTTCTTCCCAAGTTTGCTGCCACTTGGGTTCGATCAGGTGAAACGGATATTGTCGGCGGCTGCTGGACATAGAGCGGCAGATGCTACGCGAAAAAACGCCGGACTCAATGGTGAAACGTGATGCGTGATGCGTGATGCGTGAAAACGGGAAATGCCGCCTGCACGTTTCACGCATCACGCATCACGTTTTTCGCCCTCATTGTTTGCTCGCAACTTTCCACCCGTTTCCGGTTTAATACGGGCGTGCAAAGCGCGAATGACCCCCATCCCCACTGGCTGCGCGTGATTTTCATCGGCCGCCGGCCCAAAGCCACGCTCATCCGCATCGCCGTGCTGGTCGTCGCGTGCGTCGTCACGTTCAAGCTCATCCTCCTGCCCATCCGCATTGACGGCATTTCCATGTTGCCGACGTATCACACCGGCCAGGTCAACTGCATCAACCGCCTCGCTTATCTCCGCCACGAACCGCAGCGCGGCGACATCGTCTCCGTCCGGCTTTCCGATCCGGGAGGCAATCCCAGCCTCATGTATATGAAGCGCATCATCGGCCTGCCCGGCGAAACGGTTTCTTTTCACGACGGCCACGCTTACATCAACGGCCAGTTGCTCGACGAGCCTTACGTCAAAAATTCCTGTGACTGGGAACATGAATCCATCCAGTGCAGCCCGGCCCAATACTACGTCGTCGGCGACAACCGCTCGATGCCCTTCAATCTCCACACACAGGGCCGCGCCGAACGCGACCACCTCGTCGGCAAATTATTTTTATGAGGCTCTTCCCAGACTGCGCAGCCGCCGGGGTGACGAGGCTCAAATTAAAAAGAAATTAGAGACTCCTCACGTCGTCTCCTACAATTTAGAAAGAACTTTTATGAAAACCATCTTCCGCCTCGTGCTCCTGGCCGCCGTCGCCGGTCTCGGCTGCTGGCTCTGGACAATTTTCTTTCCCGGCCCGGAAAAACTGATCCTCAAAAAAATCGCCAGCCTCGCCAGCACCACCACGTTCAGCGCCGCCGATGGCAACCTCACCCGCGCCACCAAGGCCGGCAATTTTATCAGTTTTTTTTCAACCGATGTGGAAATCAGCATTGACACCCCCGAACTCGGCGCCCACACATTGTCCGGCCGCGATGAAATCAGGGACACCGCCCGCGCCGTGTTTGCCAGCCTGGCCACGCTGAACGTGGAATTCCTCGACGTGACCGTCCGCCTCGGCGCCGGCAGGCAGACCGCCGACGTGAGCTGCACCGCCCGCGTCAACGCCGGCGACAAAAAAGATTTCGGCGTGCAAGAACTGCATTTTCAGTTGAAGAAAATTGACGGCGCCTGGCTCATCACCCGCGCCCAAACCGTGAAGACGCTTTCGTAGGACGGCCCCGGTGGACGCCCCGGTTCGGGCCGCCATGATCATTCGGCTTGAAATCCGAATCCCCGAAGCCCGAAGGCCGGACGATTTACCATGGAGGACGTGAGGGGCATGAAGAGAAAAACTCCATGAGCTTCATGGACTCCATGGTTGATCATTCCGATTCCTTTCGGCTCTCGGATTTCGGTCGTAGGATTTCAGGCCTCGGGTTCCACCCGGCGCGGCCGCAGCCACAGCAAGCCGCCCAGCCCGGCCGCGAGCAAACCGGAAACCGCCCACGCGCCGGCCGTCGCGCTCTGCGGCGCGAACCAGATGGCCGCCGCGCCGACCGCCGGACCGAGAAAGTTGCCCACGCCAATCGCCGCCTCGTGGATGCCGCCGTGTTCGCTCTTGGTTTCGCTCGCATCCATCGCATAGAACAGGGACGAGTAATACATCAGCCCGACGGTCACGCCGAAGAAAAGCTGCGCGATCACAATGGCCGCAAGGCTGTGCGCCATCAGAATCATGGCGAACGAAATGATGAGCAGCCCATACGCCGCCACCAGCCAGCGGAACCGGTAATGCCAGCCCGCCCATTTCCAGAGCACGATGAACGCCACGACGCGGGCGAAGCACCAGAGCGAACACATGAACCCGGCCTCCATCGGTGAGAGATTGAACTTTGCCGCGATGCCCGGCAGCACGGCGATGAGCGTGTTGATGGCGAGGTAGGCGAGCGGATTCGCCAGCCACGCGAGCCGCTGGAAATTTTTGGCGCGCGCCGGCGTAGTGGCACAGGCATCTTGCCTGTGTGTTTTCTCGTGAAGCTTGCCTTCCGTGTCCAAATGAAACTGGACAGGCTGGAAGCCTGTCCCACTACTGCCCGGCTGAATTTTTTCCAGCCAGAACACCATCACGAACTGCAGCAGCATGAATGCGAACGGCACATAAAACATGCTCTGGTAGCCGAGCTTTTCGATGAGCAGGCCGCCGAGGAAAAACGCGACCGCGTTGTTGACGGCCCAGGTGATGTTGTAGATGCCCACGGCGCGCGCGGCATCCGCACCCTCGCTGACGAGCGCCTCCAGCACCGGCCAGGTGAAACACATCCCGACGTTCACGACGCAGGCGGCGGCGATCTGCCCGGCCACCGAGTCGAGCTGCGAGCCGATGGCCAGCCCGGCGGCCATGACAGCAAAACCGATTTTCAATGCGGTAAAGTTGCCGCCGCGCTGGGCAAATTTCCCCGCCTGCCACGACGCGAACACATAGATCACCCCGAGGAGCGCGGCGAGTTCCAGGTTCTGCCGGTCGTTGAACCCGAATTTGTCGCGGAAGAAAAAGAAGAGGTAGTTGAAATAAATCACCACCGCGAAGGAGTTGATGCCCTCGATGGTGTAGCACGCGGCGCGAAACTTTTTCGGCGCGGTCATGGCGGGCCGGAAATCTCCTGGAGCGCCTGATGGCAATACCATTTCACCGCGTCGGTCATCGGCGGCGAAAGTTTTTCCAGGTCTTCCATGCTGCACCAGCGGATGTCGTGATGCTCTTCCGGCGCAAGCGCGAGCTTTCCATTCTTCGGTCGTGCCCAGTAAATCAGGCCGATGTGTTCGTGCGTTTCGTTGATGCGATGGATGTCCAGAAAGCGCGGCGCGATGAGCGCGCGCGTGCCGGGCGAAGTCGTGGGCGGACGTTCGCCGAGCAGCTCCACGTCGAGTCCGCTTTCCTCCTTCGCCTCGCGCAACGCGGCCTGCTCCGGGTCTTCGTCCAGCTCGATGTGCCCGCCGAGCGGCAGCCACCGGTCGAGCTTGCGATGGTGGATGAGCAGAAGTTTTTCGTCGTGAACAATGAAGATCGCGACGGTGAAATCAATTTTTTCGTGGATGTGTGCCATGCGTTGCCGGAAAAATTTAACAACAAAGACGCGAAGGCGCGAAGGAAGAATTTTTTAAACTTTGCGACCGATATGACTCAAAAAGAAAGTTACCCGATCTCTGTGGAGAAAGGGGTTGAAAAGGATACGTTGCCTCAAAAAGGGTGTTACCTACGACATGCCCCTA
>JAYVCM010000394.1:0-3792 GCA_043749955.1 Limisphaerales bacterium
GGCGTCATCACGCTGACGCCGCAGGAAATTGACGGGCCGACGAATGTCGTCGTCACCGTCATCGTCACGGACAACGGCGTGCCCTCGTTGAGCGCGACCACCAACTTCACGGTGATCGTGAACGAGGTGAACTCGCCGCCGTTCTGGCCCGCGAACACGCCGACCAATTACCTCGTCGTGGCTCCAAATACATTTGTGCTGACCAACTCGGCCACGGACACCGACATTCCGACGAATGTGCTGACCTATTTCCTGTTGGCCGCACCGACGAATGCCGCCATTGACACCAACACCGGCGTCATCGCCTGGGCGACCACCAACGGGGTGGCGGGTTCAAATTATCTTTTCATCACCGTCGTGACGGACACGAATGTTTACGCGCTGACCAACCGGACGTTGAGCGCCACGAACACGTTCACCGTCACCATCATCGCCACGAACACCGCGCCGTTCTGGACGAACCCCATTGCCGACGTGACGTGGGACGAATTGACGACCAATAACATCTTTGTCACCGCGCTGGACACGGACACGCCGCCGAACAACCTGACCTACACGCTGCGCAACGCGCCCGCCGGCATGACCATCACCACCACCGCCACCAACGGTGTCATCACCTGGATTCCGTCCGAGGCGCAAGGCCCCGGCGTTTACAGCAACATCCTCGTGGTCGTGAGCGACAATGTTTTCCCGACGCCATTGACCGCGACGAACGCGCCGTTCAGCGTGACGGTGAACGAGGTGAACTCCGCGCCGGTGCTGTTCCTGCCGGCGACCACGAACATCAACGAACTCGTTGCGTGGTCCATGCTCATCAACGCGTTTGATTCGGACATCCCGACCAACGCGCTGACCTTTACGCTGGTGAGCGCCACCAACACCGCCGGCCTGCCGGTGATTGGCCTGACCGTCACCACCAACGGCCTCATCAGTTGGACGCCCGATGAAACCAACGGCCCCAGCACCAACATCGTGACCATCAGCGTGACGGACACGAACGTGGCTGCGCTGGTGAACCGGAGCATCAGCGTCACCAACAGCTTCATCATCGTCGTCCGCGAGGTGAACACCGCGCCGCAGTTCATCCTCACGCCGGCCAGCCAGACCATCGCGCCGTTGACGGCGCTGGTGGTGACCAACGCCGCGACCGACTCGGACATCCCCACGAACACGCTCGTCTATCGCCTGTTGAATCCACCCGCCGGGGCGGCGATTGACACGAACAACGGCGTCATCACCTGGACGCCGTCGCCCGCGCAGGCCGGCACGACCAACACCTTCACCACGGTCGTCCGGGACAATGGCGTGCCGCCGTTGAACGCCACGAATGTGTTCACCGTCATCGTCACCGCGTTGAACACCAATCCGCCCAGCATCTTCAGCATCATCCACACGAACCTCGGCGGCACGAACGGCTTCCTCATCACCTGGTTCGCGCCGACCAATCAGTTGTTCAAGGTGCAATGGGAAGACACCTTGGCACCGTCGAGCTGGCAGTCCTTCAGCAACCTTGTCGGCTACGATTTGTTCATCAGCCCGACGAACAGCCGGTTCACGTTCTTTGACGACGGCTCGCAGACCGGCGGCTTCGGCCCGACACGTTTCTACCGGCTGGTTCTGTTTGGTCTCGGCGCTGCGGCCGCCAACACGCCGCCCGTGCTGCCGCCGCAGCCGACGCGGTTTGTCACTCCGCTGTCACCACTCACCGTGACCAACCAGGCGACGGATGCCGACCTGCCCGCGCAAACTTTGACCTACGCGTTCACCCACAACGTGGCGGGCCTGAACGTTCCGGTGCTGAACACCAACACCGGCGTCATCACCTGGACGCCGACGCTGGCGCAGGCCGGCACGACGAACACGCTCACGACCACCGTCACCGACAACGGCACGCCGAACTTGAGCGCGACCAATTCATTTCTGGTCATCGTGAATCCGATCCCCGCCTTCAGCAGCGCCATCGTCAGCACCAATGGCGTGAACCTGCTGTGGTTCGGATCCACCAACGAACAGTTCCGGGTGCAGTGGGCGACCAATCTCATGACGCCCATCGCATGGACATTGTTCCCCGGCATCATCACCTCGACCAACGGCACGTTCACCTTCACGGACACCAACGCGCCGCTGCTGCTGAAATTCTACGAGCTGCTCCTGCTGCCGTAGCGGCGTCTTCTCCCTCTCCGCTCTTGGATGTTGAATGTTCGATGTTGGTTGTTGGATGTTTCCCCAGCGGTTTCCTTCAACTCCGGCTTTGCTTTCCCCGCCGCTTGGCGTAGTTTCCATCTTTCCCCAGCAGGGAAAATTCGCAGACATGAGCAAAGAATTCATCAAGATCGGCGGCGCGCGGGAGCACAATCTCAAGAACCTCACGCTCTCCATTCCGCGCGACAAGCTGGTCGTCGTCACCGGCTTGAGCGGCAGCGGCAAATCATCGCTCGCGTTCGACACGATTTACGCCGAGGGCCAGCGCAAATATGTCGAGTCGCTTTCCGCCTACGCGCGCCAGTTTCTCGACCAGTTGCAAAAACCTGACGTGGATTTCATCGAAGGCTTGTCGCCCGCGATTGCGATTGAGCAGCGAAGCTCCGGCAGCAGCCCGCGTTCGATCATCG
This sequence comes from Limisphaerales bacterium, assembly GCA_043749955.1. Classification (GTDB taxonomy): domain Bacteria; phylum Verrucomicrobiota; class Verrucomicrobiia; order Limisphaerales; family UBA11358; genus UBA11358. The sequence continues at coordinate 2,613 of JAYVCM010000394.1, forward strand.
CCACGACCACGGAGATTTATGATTACCTGCGCCTGCTTTACGCGCATATCGGCCAGGCGCATTGCCCGGAAACCGGCGTTCCCATCTCCACGCAAAGCACCAGCGACATCGTGGATAAAATCCTCGCGCTGCCGCCGAAAACCAAAGTCATGCTGCTCGCGCCCGTCGTGCGCCGGCAGAAAGGCGAGTTCCGCGACGTGTTTGAGCGCCTCGCCCGCGACGGCTTCGTGCGTGTGCGCGTGGACGGTGAAATCATGGAACTGGGCGAGAACGTCGCGCGCATCAAGCTCGACAAAAAGAAATTCCACAACATCGAGGCCGTCGTGGACCGGCTCGTGATGGACGACAAAATCCGCGTCCGCCTTGGCGATTCCGTGCAGACTTCCTTGCGGCTTGGCGAAGGTGTGATGTTCACGCTGCACCAGCCCCACTCCCTCGCCCCATCGGATGGGGAGAGGGCCGGGGTGAGGGGCGCGTCCGAGCAATCGGCAATCGGCAATCGGCAATCGGCAATTTGGACCGAAACCCTCCACTCGAACAAAATGTGTTCGCCCGCGACCGGCAAGAGTTACGACCCGCCGACGCCGAAACATTTTTCCTTCAACGCGCCCGCCGGCGCGTGTCCCGTCTGCCACGGCCTCGGTCAGAAAATGATTTTCGATGAGGCGCTCGTCGTTCCTGACCCGGATCGGCCGCTCGACGGCGCGATCCAGCCATGGTGGCGGTCGGGCAAACGCCTCATCATTTATTACAAGGCGATGCTGCGCTCCGTCGCGGCGCATTTCAACGTCAGCATGGAAACGCCCTACAAGGATTTGCCGGAAGATTTCAAAAAAGTTCTGCTCTACGGTTCGGGCGAGGACGACATTGAATTCAAATTCTGGCGCGCAGGAAAAGTCAGCAGCATCACTCGTCCCTTCGAGGGCGTGCTGCCGAATCTCGAACGCCTTGCGACCGACAGTGAAAGCGAATTCATCCGCAACCGGCTCAAGGCTTACATGGCCCCGGAGTTCTGCGACGCGTGCCGTGGCAAGCGGTTGAAGCCGGAAATTTTGGCCGTCACGCTTTCGAGTGCGGAATTCGGAGTGCGGAGTGCGGAGTCAAATCGCGCCACGACCACTCCGCGCTCTGCACTCCGCACTCCGCGTTCGAAGATTCCCGGCCTGTCCATCATGGACGT
>JAYVCM010000395.1:0-6219 GCA_043749955.1 Limisphaerales bacterium
CCTTGCGGATGACGCCTGCATCCACGGCTTTCGACGGCGAGCCACCATGGGGTGAAGACCCCATGGAAACCAGGCAGCGGTTTATTATCATGCGGATATGAATATGATATTACTCATAGTTGTGCTGCTGCTGTTGTTCGGTGGCGGCGGGTTTTACTATGGCGGTCCGGCCTACGGCGGCGGCGGGCTTGGCCTGATTCTGGTGATCTGCATCATCATCTATCTGATGGGCGGATTTCGCGGCGGGAAACGCTGACCGGCTCGCGCACCGCAGGATTATGGCGGCACCTCGTCCGGCTTCTCCCGCAAAGTGGTGTTCGACGCGACCAGTCAGCGGTCGCTGGCGTTTGCGGTGAATCAATCCGTCATATACAATGCTGGCCTTGTCCTTGGCCGGCTTCTTGATGCGGCCAAACGAAAGGTTTCCCAAACCCGTTCGTGGACGCAACCCAAACCAATCTTGGTGACCAGTTCCACGCAACTGATGGTCAGCGGCCATTTCAACTTGCCGGTGATGAGGATCGAAATGATGAGCGGGCGCAATGCTGCCAGGGTGAGCCACGAGACAGTTTTGATGAGCCTGCGATGATGCTTGCCGGCCATGCGGCGGACGACCGGCAGGCGCGCCGGTTTCAAACAAAGTCCTTGCTGACGGCCATCATAAATCCGCCAGCGGCTTCACGTCTTTCCGTCTGCATTTCATTTCTTCGACGCGCCAAGGCGGCGGTCGCCGGCTTTTGCCGTGCAGCGGGCCGGTGAACCCGATGGACGATTACCGGCTGGAGTCGTTTGTCCGTTCGATGGGGTTTTTACGGGTGACATCGGCGATGACAATGTGCATCCAGCCCTGATCACGTTCTTGAACATACTCAAGGTTCCAGTTTTGCCAGCCCCGGCGTCTGGCTTCGCTTTCAACCACCGCTGCGGCCGCTTCTTTCACATAAATGACGCGCTGCGGTCCCGCGAAGGAGGAGCCTTGATGGACGGTGACTTGAAAATGTGTGTCGCTGATGTTCTCAATGGCATAGCGGGGCGAGGTTGGCAGGTTTTGATTAAAATCCCGATTGTAGGACTCATTGTGAGTGGCGCAACCAGCGGCCAAAACCACGAGGGCCGCATTTAATAACAGCAGCCGGCACGTCCAGCGGAGTTGATTTGTTTTCATGCCGCCAGATTAACTGATTCTAGCTGGCAGGCCATGGGGTGAACACCGGATGGCGCGTCAGGCCAGATCCGCCGGCGGTTCCGGAGTCCGGGATGTGTCCGCTCACTTTAATCCGTCCAGTTTGAGCCGACTCACGCCGGCTGCCACCGGGGAATTAAAATAAATTTCCGCAGCACCCGGCCCGGCCGCGCGAGCGCGGTTTTCATCAGCCACGAGATGGCCGGCGGCGCGGCGCGCTGGCCGAGGGCGGACAGGGCGGTTTTTATTTGATTAAACATCCAACAACCAACATCGAACACTCAACATCCAATTTTCGGGACGGACACATTGGATGTTGGATGTTCAGTATTGGATGTTTTTTATCTTCTGCCGAACACGCTTTCGAGGATGACCTCCTTGGCTTTCCAGATGAGGGCCATGGTGATGGCGAGCGGCGCGAGGCCGAGGACCAGTTGCACGGTGATTTCCATGTGCTGCAGCCAGAAGAGAAACCGGGGATTGAAATGTTCCGGCAGGTTGAAAACCTGCGGCACGGCGATGGTCGCGGCCACAAAGCCCAGCCAGGCGACGATCAGCCAGCAGTTGAGCGCGGTGAACTGCCGCGTTTCCTGCCGCAAGGTTTCATCCGGCAGCATCGCGCCGAGCTGTTTCAGCACCACGTTGAGGTTGAACAAAAAAATCAGCGCGGACAAAAAGAGGACGAAGACAGCGTCCCGAAAAAACGGCTGCTCCGGCATCCGGCCGAACCAGGAGAGAAACGGACAGAGGCCAAGGTTGACGAGGCCGAGGAGCTTGGCGCGGTCCAGCGCGCGGCGCCACGGGCGTTCCTGTTTTTGGAATTCGTCCATCTGCCAGAGGCCGAAGAGCAGCAGCAGATTCACCGCGAGCGCGGGCGCGATGCCGAGCGGCTTGAGCACCTCCACCCGGGCCGTTTCCGTGCAGACGATGAGCGCGGCGGGCAGGCCCCAGAACAGCGCGGACAGTCCGCGCGCGAGTTTTCCCAGCGCGCGGAGCAGTTGTGGATTGGACGAGGCGTCAGGCATCGGGGAAATGATGAAGGAAGAATGCCGAATGGAAAAACAAATTTAACGCGCGCGGCGGGCCGGCGATTCCGCCGCCTTGAGAATTGCGGGCGCGGTTCCAACCTCCGCCAGACGACGGCTGCCGATCTTCGTGTTCGTCTTCACCATTTTGCGGAACCTGCCCGCGTTCGCGTTTCTCGCGCCACAATTTTTTAAGCCTTTGCCCACAAAACCGGACAAACCCAGAGTTGTGGCTTCATTTGTGATGCTTGCGACGAACTGACAGCCAGACACCGCTGCCTAGCAAAGCCAGCAGTGCTGACGACGGTTCCGGCACGACGACAATGCCTTCGCGGAACCACAAGTCGCGGTCGGGTATTGGAATGCCTTGGGCAATTGCCGTCCCGCCAGCGTAACTCCCATCGGTCACATAGGAACCCATGTCGTCGCCAGATTGAATTACAGGTTGTAAATAATAGGTAACACCGGGTATAACCGCCACCGGAGTGGAAAAAATAAAATTAGTGATGTCAAAAAAACCATCAGGCATAAATATTGACACGCTGAATCCCAAAACTGGCCCCGCAATCGAATTCGATCGTAAGTTTATAAGCACAGTTGCCACGGAATTATGCAAAAAATCGCCGTCGTAAAGTTTCAATTCGACAAATCCAACAAACGGTAGAGTTGGGGTGAAAGATTGTCCAAGTGGTTGGGCCAATTTAAGGTCTGCTGATCCCTCTATGAGGTTCGTTGCTTGCTGGTCATATACGAGAACGCCTTGCCCACAGGCGAAGCTGTCGGTCAAGCAAAGCAGGGCTAAAATGAGTTTCAGTTTCATTTCATGCGCTGGCGGCGAACAAACAACCAAGCACCACTGCCAAGCAAAGCCAGCAGTGCTGAAGACGGCTCCGGCACGGAAAAAACACCTTCGCGGAACCATAAGTTACGGTCGGTTATGGGGACCCCTCCGGCAATTGCAGAACCGCCAGAATAACTGGCATCGGTCACATAAATGGAAAAATTATCTCCAGATTGGATGATTGGTTGAAAATAATAAGTCAGGCCGGGAGTGACAGCAATTGCAGTGGAAAAAAGAAAATTGGTAATGCCAAAAAAACTGCCTGGCATGAATACCGGAGCCGTTGAACCAAGAACTGGCCCCGTAATTGAATTTGATCTTAAATTGACATACACCGTTGCGCCTGCATTGTTAAATGCATCAGAGTCAAAAAGCTGGAGCACGATAAACTTTACCGACGCAAGTGTGGGCGTGAAGGATTGTCCCACAGGTTGATAAATTTGGCGGAAAGGAGCTGTTCCTTCAATAAGATTGGTTGATTGTTGGTCATAGATAAACCCTTGCCCACAGGCAAACCGAACCGTAATGAAGAACAGTATTGTCAGAGCGAAATACAATTTTGTTTTCATAATAGTTATTGGACTGGAAGTTCGATTGGCGCGAAAGTGACGTGCTCAAAGCGACCGTTGGAACCATTGGCACGCTTGTATGTAATGCGACGTGTTATGAAATTGGTGGCCGCCGCATCCCAATGAACGATGAATAATTTGCCCAGACTTGGTAAAACATTTTCCCCGGCATCGGTAATCAACAAGTCACCGACATAATTTGTAAGATAATTCTTTGAAAGTTTCACGATTGTGTTCGAATTGTAATCGCAAGCATACAGACTTTGATTCGTCGGAATGATGTCGAAATCTTCGGGATGGATGCCGCCAGAAATGAGTGTCGTTGTATCGTAAGTGACAACCGCACCGTTCGTAGCAATTGTGTAAATCAAAGGCGGATCTTTTTCCTCATCTCCCGTGATAATTTTCCCCGCCCAGGGACCCCATTTGCTCGTGTCGTTTGGCAAGGTGATGACGCCTTCCAAGTGAGCCGTCAATAAATTGGTCAACAAAGTTGGATGCGCCTGGGCGTCCACCCGCCAGACGCCTTTTCTGGGGCTCGACGCACCACCGCTCGTCACGGCGATGACTTGGTTGCTGAACACGCCGGTCTGGTCAACGTAAAGACTGCCCCGCAGCAACAGCACATTGGTCACGGTGGCATTGGTCAGAACGCACCAGTTCAGATTCGAGCTGGTGCCGTCTGCTGACAGCCTGCCGATGCCGGTGTCGCTGCCAAAATAGATTTCGCCGTTGGTGAACCCGCTGGCATTGGTCTTGACCGTCGCCAGCTTCACCTCGTCCGAAAGGCCGGAAATCTTTGACCAGTTGGTAATCACAGTGACTATACTATTGCTCACATTGAGGTTCGTGTAAACGCGCACAAACCCGCCGCTCGAAATGCTGGACACGATGATGGAGTTTGACAACGCATGATAATCAATGCCGATGGGCTGACTCACGCTTGCCACCACTTGAAAAAAGTTTGTTGGCAAGTTGTCGGCAATCGTGATGGTGGCCGACGAAGCGTTCGTTTCCATCAGGTAGCCGTTGGTGGCCAGCAGCGTGAGCGTCACGGTCTCGTCGCCTTCAATCAAAAAGTCCGCGCGCGGGTTCACAAAAATATTCGTGCTGGTCTTGCCGGGGGCAAACGTCGCCGTGCCGCTCAAATTGGTGTAATCCACATCGTTGATCGCCACGCCGGAAAGCAGATACTTCACGGTCATGGCAAAATTTGTAATGCCCCGGGTGTCGGAACGGGTGAGGACAAAATTACCGGCCTGGCCGGGAAAATTCGTGGTCTGCCCGGGTTCAATGGCATTCGCTCCGGCCGCAACGCTGACGGTGGTAGTGGAGTCGTTGATGAAGTTGGTGGCGGTGGCGTTGTCGGCATCAATGTAATAGCCGTTGGTCGCCAGCAGCGTCAGCGTCACGCTTTCCAAACCTTCCGGCAACGGATCGGCCAGCGGATTGATGAGGATGGTTACATTGGTTGACCCGTTGGCAAAACTGGCCACATTGCTTATCGAGGAATAATCCGCCCCGTTGCTCGCCGTGCCGCTGATGGTGTATGGCACCAACAGATTCGTGTAAATCCCCCGCGTGTCAAAACGATGCACCACGAATGAGGCGACGACGGCCGGTGCCCCGGGCGGACCATCGGGTTCGATGGCGTCGCCCGGCGGCGCTTCCAAGCTCACGGTCGTTGAAGAATCCAGGATGGTGTTGGTCGCGGCATTGTCTGGCGGCGCTGCCACCCGGTAAGCGTTGGTCGGCACCAAGGTCAGCTCCACCGTTTCCAGCCCTTCAATTACGCCATCGCCCTGTGGATTGATGAGGATGTTCGTGGCCATCATGTCCGGGGCAAAATGCACCTGGTTGGTTAAAAACGAATAGTCCCCGCCGTTGCTCGCCGTGCCGGTGACGGAATAGTAAACGTCCAGGTTGGTATAGATGCCTCGCTCATCCGAACGGGAAATCAAAAAAGAGGCGGACACCGCCGGCGCCCCGGGCGGGCCATCCGGTTCAATCACACCGTTGGTCGGCACTCCAATGCTCACGGTGGTGGACGAGTCAAAAATATAAATCGTGGCAACGGATTGATTTTCGGAGGTGATCAAATAAGTGTTGGTCGGAATCAAAGTCACGGTGACCGACTCGGCGCCTTCCAACAGCGGGTCGGCCAGCGGCTGCACTTCAATGTCTGCGAAACCCAGATTGTTGCTGAATGTCATCATGCCAGAAAGCAATGTGTAATCCACGTTGTTGCTGGCCGTGCCGGTGATGCGGTAATACACCGTCAGGTCGTTCGTCACGCCAATGTTGGCCGGCAGTCTCGTCACATTGAAACTTCTGTTCAGACCGGGCATGTTCCCCTGCGGTTCAAAGGCAATATCTTGTCCCACACCGATGAAAATGGCCCATTCTGCCTCATGCGCCCAAAAAAACTTCGTTGGGTTGCCGTCGATGCCGACCGGGTAAAATTCCGTCTGGTTCGTGCCAGGAGTTCCGGGCTGGTAGTCCACCAAAGTCCAGGCCGGCTGGAGCAGGTTGGTCTTGCTCAACAATTGGATGAATAAATTATCATGGGTGTTGTGCGCCAAAAGGTCGGCCACCTGACCG
>JAYVCM010000396.1:0-4104 GCA_043749955.1 Limisphaerales bacterium
CTTTGCGCCTTTGCGCCTTTGCGTTGAATTCCCCAGCACGGATTCGGTTTGGTTTATCGGAGGCATAATCCCCCAAAAAAAGAGCTTCCCACTCTCATCCGCGCTGGTAGTGTGCGTCCAGTCATCCAGCCATGAAAATCTCCGTTCCCCGCGAGACTCATCCCGGCGAAACCCGCGCGCCCCTGACGCCGGACGCCGCCGCCAAACTGGTCAAGCTCGGCGCGCAGGTCGAAGTCGAGGCCGGCCTCGGCGCCGCCGCCGGTTTTGCCGACGACGCCTATCTCAAAGCCGGCGCAATCATCACCGCCGACCGCAAGGAACTCATCAGCTCCGGTGACCTCGTGCTGCGCCTGCGCAAACCGCCGGTGGAAGAAATTGCGTGGCTCAAGCAAGGTTCCATCCACGCGAGCCTGCTCGACCCCTTCAACGAAAAGGATCTCGTCCAGAAATTTGCCGAACGCGGCGTGAGCGCCATCAGCATGGAATTCATCCCGCGCACGACGCGCGCGCAGAAGATGGACGTGCTGTCATCGCAGGCGAACCTCGGCGGTTACGAGGCCGTCATCGTGGCCGCGCGCTATGCCAACAAAATTTTTCCGATGATGACGACGGCGGCGGGAACGATTCTGCCGTCGAAAGTTTTCATCATCGGCGTCGGGGTCGCCGGCTTGCAGGCGATTGCCACCGCGAAACGGCTCGGCGCAAAAGTCATGGCCTACGACACGCGGCCCGTCGTCGAGGAACAGGTGAAATCGCTCGGCGCGCAGTTTCTCAAGATTGACATCGGCGAAACCGGGCAGACGAAGGAGGGCTACGCGAAAGCGCTCACGGAAGAACAAATTCAAAAGCAGCGCGACGCGATGAAAAAAACCTGCGGCGATTCCGACGTGGTGATTTCCGCCGCGCAGGTGTTTGGCCGCAAGGCGCCGGTGCTCGTCACCGCCGAAATGCTCAATGCCATGAAGCCCGGCAGCGTGGTGGTGGATCTCGCGGTTGAAAGCGGCGGCAACGTCGAAGGTGTCGCCTATGACCAGGTGATTGACCGCAACGGCGTGAAGATTGTGGGCCTCGCGAACCTGCCCGGCCGCGCACCGCTGCACGCCAGCCAGGTCTATGCGGCGAACCTCGTGGCGCTCGTCGAGGAATTCTGGGACAAGACGAACAAAAGTTTTGTGCTCAAGCTGGACGACGAAATCATCAAGGGCTGCCTCGTCACGCACGGCGGGAAGATTGTGAACGAGAAGCTGCTGGCAAAATGAAAAGAGAAAGCTGCAAACAAGTGGAGCGCCGGTCTCCGACCCGGCGCGTTGGGAAAACAAACAAGTTCGTGCCGGGTCGGAGACCGGCGCTCCAATAACACCCATGGACACCAACATCCTCTTCATCTTCATCCTCGCGGTCTTTGTCGGCTTCGAGGTCATCTCCAAAGTGCCTTCGATGCTGCACACGCCGCTGATGTCCGGCACGAACGCCATTCACGGCATCATCTTTTTCGGCGGCATCCTGGTGCTGGCGGACGCGGCCACGCCGCTGGCGCAGGCGCTGGGATTTGTCGCGGTGATTTTCGGCGCGGCCAACGTGTTCGGCGGCTTCATGGTCACCGACCGGATGCTGCAAATGTTCAAAAAGAAAAAATGAACTCCACCATCGCCCTCCTCATCATCGGCGTCTCCATTCTGTTCATCCTCGGCATCAAGCTGCTGGCGTCGCCGAAGACCGCGCGGACCGGCAACCTCGTCGCGGCGGCGGGCATGCTCGTCGCATTGATCATCCTGCACAAACCGGACGGCCAATACGTCTGGTCGCAGGGCTGGAGTTTTAATTATACGCTCATCGCCATCGGCACGGTCATCGGCCTCGTCATCGGCGCGATCGGTGCCTATTCGGTGAAGATGACTTCGATGCCGCAGATGGTCGCGCTCTTCAACGGTCTCGGCGGCGGCGCGGCGGCGCTGGTGGCGGGCCTGGAGTTCCTCAAGCCCGGCCAGGACCTCACGACGTTCATCGCGGTCTCGATGCTGTTCGCCACGCTCATCGGCTCGCTCTCGTTTTCCGGCAGCATCATCGCGTATCTGAAACTGGAGGGGAAATTTGAGCGGCCGCACACGTTCCCCGGCCAGAACATTTTGAACGGCCTCATCCTGCTCGTCATTCTCGGCCTGTGCGGCTGGCTGACGTTCCACACTTGCGGCGGGAACACCACCACCGCCTTCATCGTGCTGTTCGCGCTCGCATTATTCTTCGGCGTGGCGATGGTCATGCCCATTGGCGGCGCGGATATGCCGGTGGTCATCTCGCTGCTCAATTCTTTCACCGGTCTCGCAGTCGCGGCGGACGGTTTTGCCATCAACAACCTCGCGATGGTCGTTGCCGGAACACTCGTCGGTTCTTCCGGCACGCTGCTGACTTTGCTCATGTGCAAGGCGATGAACCGTCCGGTCACCAATGTTTTGTTCGGCGCATTCGGTTCGGGCGGTGGTGCGGCAGCGGCGGCGGGCGGAGTCGCAGGAACCGTGAAACCAATTCAGGCCGATGAAGTCGCGTTGCTGCTGGCTTACGCGCAGCGCGTCGTGGTCGTGCCCGGCTACGGCATGGCGGTGGCGCAGGCGCAACATTCCGTGCGCGAACTTTCCGACGAACTCGGCAAGCGCGGCGTGGAAGTGCAGTTCGCGATTCATCCGGTCGCCGGCCGCATGCCCGGCCACATGAATGTTCTGCTCGCCGAAGCAAATGTTCCCTACGACCAGCTCGTGGAAATGGAAGTCATCAATCCCTCAATGGACCGCGTGGACGTGTGCCTCGTCATCGGCGCGAACGACGTGGTGAACCCCGCCGCGCGCGAGGAAAAATCCAGCCCGATCTACGGCATGCCCATCATCGAGGCCGACCGCTGCAAATGCACCATCGTGATGAAGCGCTCGATGGCCGCTGGTTTCGCCGGCATTGAGAATCATCTGTTCTACAAGGACAACACGCGCATGTTGTTTGGTGATGCGAAAGCTTCGTTGAACGCGCTCGTCGCGGCGGTGAAGGCGGGTTGAAAACCGGAAGAACTGATTTCGGCAAACGTGCCGGCGACGGGCTGGCCAACTGGCGGCGGCGGCGCAAGACGGTGAATAATTCAACCGCGAATAAACACGAATTGACACGAAGGGAAACTGCGCCAGTCTGATTCGTGTTAATTGGTGTCCATTCGTGGTTAAAAAATGAAACTCCTGTTCTCCGAATCCGAATCTGATTACAGCCGCTACCTGTATCCGTATGTGATCTGGGCCGTGCCGGAGGCGGGCGAGGCGCCGGCGGATCTTTTCAACGCCGGCTTCCTGCCGTCGGCGCGCGGGCTGGATCAGTTTTACCTGTGCCGCAACGTGCGCGTGGACCTGGCGAAGTTCAAGCCGTCGTCGGAAAACCGCCGCATCCTGCGCAAGGGCGAAGGCATCGTCATGCAACTGGTGCCGCGCGCGGAATTTGACCTGACGCCCGCGCGCCGTGAGTTCTGCCTGGCCTACGCCGCCGCCCGTTACGGCCAGGGCGTGATGCCCCCGGAACGGCTTGAACTGCTCTTCAATTCCCCGCTCGCCACGCATCTGCTGGTGTTCACCGACGCGGCGTCCGGCGCGGAACTTGGCGTGGTGCTGCTCTATCTGGAACCGACGCGCGTCGCGTTTTACCGCTACTCCTTCTACGACCTGAACCATTTCAACCGCAGCCTCGGCCTGTTCCTGATGACGTCGGCGGCGGTTTATTTTGCGGAGCAGAAATTCGCGCATCTTTACCTTGGCACCTGCTACTCGGAAAGCGCGCTCTACAAGACGCAGTTCGCGGGCGCGGAATTTTTCAACGGCCATCGCTGGTCGGATAATTTGGAGGAGTTGAAATTCATTTTGCGGCGCGACAAGGAAAAATCCGGCAAGCACCTGCTCGAATCCGAAGAATACCGGGAAAGATTTTACGACGGCGGCCGGGACAAGATCAGCACGGCGGGCGGGTTTGGCGTGAAGCTCAAGTGAACGGGGGTGCATCTTGACACTGTTCTTGCGGAGGGGGCAGGCTGGAAGCGCTGCCCTACGTTGTGGCGGCTTCGCCGCCAACGTAGGACAGCGC
>JAYVCM010000397.1:0-5199 GCA_043749955.1 Limisphaerales bacterium
GTCGCGATGTCCGGGAAGACTCACGGTCAGGCCGGTGTCGTCGCGCATGAAATTTATTTTTTCGGAGGAACCAAGCAGTTCAATTTTCCCGATTTCGTCTTTGTAAAGCGGCGAGCTGGTGGCGAGCGATTTGAGGACGAGCTTGCCATCCGCCGGCCAGCCGAGTGCGATGGCGTAGAGCGCGCCGGTCTTTATGGTGAAGCGGATGTCCGCCGCACTGTGCTCCGGGCCGATGCCGCGCGGCGCATTTTTGACGGTGGCTTGTGCGGTCGCGTCGTGTTTCACGGACGGGCCTTCGCCGTAAATCGTCCATGGTCGGGTGCCGTAAATGCAGTCGCTGTTCACGTCCATCCATCTGGTGAAGTCTTCGAGGAACGCGATCTCCTTGTCGTCAATGCTGCCGTCGCCGCGCAGCGGGATGTTCAGGAGAAACGTGCCGTTCTTGCTGACGACATCCACGAGCAGATTGACCATGGAGCGTGCGGAGCGGTAGCCGCTTTGGTAACGGTTGTCGTCGTAATGCCACGCGCCGATGCACAAATCTTTTTGCCACGGCGTTTGCAACAAGTCTTCGGTAAGGTTGCGTTCGAGGTCGTTGACCACGGCTTTTTGTTCGTCGTCGGAAAGATTTTTGGAGGTGATGACGCCTTCGAGTTTGCCGTTGTGCCACTGCTTGTTCGCGTTGAAGTAATGCGCGGCGATGTTCAGTCCCGCATCGCCGAGCGGCAGTTTGGAATCGTCGAAATACAGCAGGTCGGGCTGATATTTATCGAGCAGGTCTTTCGTGCGGTTGAACCACTTCGCCACATACGCGGCGTCCGGCGGCGCACCGGGCTTGTGATTTTGCGCGTAAAGGTCCTGCGGATCGAGGCCGTCCCACCATTTGCCTTTGCCGCCGGCTTTCGTCAATTTTCCATCGTAAGGAATTCCCGCGAGCGGGCCGTTGGTGTCCGCGTTCTGCGCGACTTCATACCAGCTCCACGCCCGCGCGGAATGCACACTGACGCCGAACGGCATCCCGGCGGCGTGCGCCAGCTTCGCCCAGGTGCCGACGATGTCGCGCTTCGGCCCGACGTTGACGGAATTCCACGGCTGAAATTGCGAATCATACATGTCGAAGTTGTCGTGGTGATTCGCCATCGCGACAAAAAATTTCGCCCCGGCGCGCTGGTAACGCTTGAAAAGCTCCTCCGGCTTCCACTTGTCCGCCTTCCATTCGTGGATGACATCTTTGAATCCAAACTGCGACGGCGGGCCGTAATGCTCGACGTGAAATTTATTCTGCGCGTGGCCCTGCACATACATTCGTTGCGCATACCAGTCGCCCTGCTGCGGCTGGCATTGCGGCCCCCAATGCGCCCAGATGCCAAACTTGGCGTCGCGATACCAGTCGGGGAGCTTGTAATTCTGCTCCAGCGATGTCCACGTCGGCTTGAATTGTCCATCGGCGATGGAATAGTCCTGCGCGGTGGCGTTCAGCGTCAGCATGGCAGCGACAAGCGTCAGCCAGTTCAGAAACCGGGGCGGTTTCATCTCAAACATTTTTAATGAGTTCATTTAGCGGCGATAAAATTATTGTCCATCGGTTCTGGGCGCTGGCCGGGTATATTTGTCAAAGACGGAAATGACCGGCAGCGAGTTTCCGTTTTCGTCAAAAAAACTGCGCGAGCCGAGGCTGCCACGGTTGCCCACGGCCGGTTCCCACCAGAAGATTCCCTTGCCACGACCGTTTGGCGTGTTCATCACGATGCGCGTCACTTCGTCCAGAAATTCGCGCTGGCCTTCGGGCGTTTCAGGGAACGGCCCGATGCGGTCAGCCGATTCGCGCGCGGGCCGCCAGTTGTAAGCCGACTCGACGACAATGATGTCCTTGCCGTAAGTGTTCGCCGCGAACGCGAGATTCTCCCGCAGGTCCATCAACGTGCCGTGCCACCACGGGTAATAGGAAAAGCCAATGACGTCGCAGGGAATCTTGTAGCGGTTCAGCTTGTCAAAAAAGTATTTGGTCTTGGCGATGCTGCCGCCCTGGTCAATGTGGATCATGATGCGCGGCGGCGCGGGTAGTGGCACAGGCTTCCAGCCTGTGTGTTCCAAATCTTTCTGGGCACTCACAGGCTGGAAGCCTGTGCCACTATGAACGCCCCTGATGCCGGCGCGCAGGTAGTCGGCGAAATTATCCCAATGCTCCGGCAGCTTTCCATCCGGCCACAATATTCCGTGCGTCACCTCGTTGCCAACTTGAACCATGTCCGGCATGACGCCCGCGTCGCGGAACGCGGCGATGGTGTCGCGTGTGTGTTCAAAAACTTTTTTCACGCGCTGCTGGTGCGACAAATCTTTCCACGCGCCCGGCGTCGGCTGCTTGCCGGGGTCGGCCCACGAATTTGCGTAGTGAAAATCGAGCAGGAACTTATAGCCGAGCTGCTTCGCGTCCTTTGCCATCGCCAGCGTGTAGGCGAGGTCGTTCGGCAGATTGTTGCTGACCGGCTCGACGAAGATGCGGAGCCGGATCCAGTTGTAACCGTGGTTCCGAAATATCTGGAGGCCGGGCAGCGCGTTCGTCCCGTCCTTGAAAATCTTCCCGCGCTCCTCGGCCTGTTTCAAAAACGACAGGTCCGCGCCGAAGGCAAAATCCGCCGCGCGCGAAAAATTTTCCGAGGCGGAGACAATCGCAATCACGGCCAGGATTGTGGCAAAAATTTTCAATTTAATTTCAGACGCGGTTTCGTTTTGAGGGGGCGCATCGTTCCAGCCGGGCTGGGGCGAATGCGGGTTTCCATGAGTCTGCCAGAACGCCGCGTTTGCGCACTCGACAGTTCTGGTGATGCGGCCTGCATGTCACCGCGCCACACGCGTCTCGGCTGGCCAGGTGTAGCCAAGCCCTTTCTGGTCGCCTGTTTCCGCCGCGACCGCGTCAATCACGATGCCGGGATCCACCATCCAGATTTTCAACGTGTGCAGCCCGGCGGTGGAAACCGCGTGACTGCTCGTCGCCAACGCCGCGTTGCGCAAAACATTTTCCTGCCAGTGCCGGTCGGTTTCGCTCATTGAAAACGGCAGTGACACGATTTTCGGCGGCGCGTCGTCCAGCGCGATGGCGTAACGCTGCGGCTGGCCGGTCTCCACGGAAAAAGTCGGCAGCGCGCGGACGGTGAACTTCCAGTCGCCCGTATTTTGAAAATAAATTTTGAACTGCAAACACGGCGACTCGCTCAAAATTTTCTCCGGCGCGGTGCGAACGGCCACTGTCGTTGGAAAAATAGAAGCCGCCTCGCCGTTGTAGCCGAGGCCGGCAATCTTGTGCCAGCTTGCGTCCTTGCCCGGAACAAATTCCGATGCGTGCGCCGCTTCCATCACGACACGATGGTTTTCTTCCACGAAATCCGCGCCGGGGAAATTCGTCGCAGTCGAATCCGGTTTTTTTTCTGAATTTTTCTGGTCCGCCGAATTCAAATCTTGGGCTGCGGAAATTTTTGCCGCACTGAAATTCAGCTGGCCGCGCGGATTGTCCGACATCATGCCGCGCCATTTTCCGCTGGCAACCATGTCGTTGTAATCGCCAGTCAGCCGTTGAATCATGTCTTGCGCGTGCTGCGCTTCAGGCTGGATAAATTTTACGTTCGCCAGTGAAGCGCAGAGAACGGGATAGCTGACGAGTTCAAAAAACGCGTCGTGCGATTCTGGCGGCACGTTTTTCTCAACGGCTTCAACGCGCAAGGATAATCTATGCCATGCCTCAATCCGCTGTGCCGCTTCTTCCGTGGAAAATAAATGGTTCGTCGGAAAGAAAATATGCTCCGGCTTGCGCTGGAAATTCAAGCGATAGTATTCGGACAAAATGGAAGCGAGCTCCGGCGCGGATTCTTTTCCAAAATCGCGCGCGAGTTGTTTCTCCAGCAGGTCATAGGTGTTCGTGCCGTTCCACGAATGAGGATTCCATGCGAGCTTGAGGAAAAATTCGGTGTCGAGTTCCGCTGGTTTCAAATCACCGACGTTCAGAATCCAGAGCTTGTCCGCGCCATAGTCGAACGCCTTGGTCATCTCCTCGGCGATGAGCGCGGGCGGCGTGGTGCAGAGCCAGAGATAATCGCGCGGGCGGCCCCAATACGAGACGTGATAATAAACTCCCGCGCCGCCGCTGCGGGCGCGTTCGCGCGCGTTGGAAAACTGGCGGACGTAGCCGTAATTGTCGTCCGGCCAGACGAGCGTGATGTCGTCCGGCAGATTTGTCATCAGGCGATAGAGCGGCAGCACTTCCTTGTAAGGGCAAAAAATCTGCGGCACGGCGGCGACATTGGTGCTGACGTTGCGCGCAAGCATATCACGCTGCCCGGCAATGATGACTTGCAGGCGCGCCGCCTTCTCGCGCTCCGTGCCGCCGCCGGGCATCGCGCCGTCGTGAATGCCGCGCATGCCGACGGTGTAAACGTTTTCAAACTTCCCGTTCTCGCGCACGCGCTGCTCCCAGTATTTCAAGACGCCGTCGGGGTTCGTGACGAAATTGTATTCGCCGAAAGTCTTTTCGTCCCACTCGCTGATGTTGTTGCGCAGCATCTGCTCGCAATGCGACGCGCCCATCACGATGCCGTAATCATTGGCGATTTCGCGGTTGGTGGAAAAAGAATTGAACGCCGCCGTGCCGGGGTGCATCGCCGGCCAGAGATAATTCGCCCGCAGCCGCAACAACAATTCAAAAATTTTTGCGTAAGTTTTCGGCCCAAGGTTGCCGGTCTCCGGCTCGAAGGTTTTCGCCGCCCACGGACGCAGGCCAAAATCTTCGTCGTTCAAAAAAATGCCGCGATACTTCACAGCGGGCGGCCCTTGCTTTAAAATGTCGCCGCGCACCGCGAGATTTTTTGCCGGCGTCACCGGCACGTCGGCCCACCAATACCACGGCGAGACGCCGATCATTTCGGACAACTGGTAAATCCCAAAGATCGTCCCGCGCCGGTCGCTGCCCGCGATGACCAGCGCCCGCTCCACGCCCGGCAGCGGATTTTTTACCACCTGCAAAACATAACTTTCCCACGCGCCGCTGACGCCGTTCGGCGCCAGCTTTCCTTCGGCGGCGAGCCGGTCAATGATCTGGCTCTGGCCAATCGTGCCGGCGATAACACGGATTTTTTCCGCCGTCGCCAGATTATTTTCAACCTCCGGCTTCTTTCCCATCACGCGGGCGAAGTCCGCCGCCAGATCACC
>JAYVCM010000398.1:0-2811 GCA_043749955.1 Limisphaerales bacterium
GCTGCGCGACAACTGGACGCCACCACGGCGCGCGAAGCGTCTGGACTGCGGACGATTTATCGCCGCTTTTGGGAACCGGGGTTCATGGGGAGGGAGAAAACGATGGTCAAGCCAGTTCCGGCCACAGATTTTTTAAAATGTCCTACTCTTTCGTCAGCACTTTTTCGAGCAGCGAGTTCAAACGCGTGAGCATCGCGCGCGGGTCTTCCAAAATTCCGGCGGCCACGCGGGCGTTGTCCAAGATTTGTTCGGCCACACTCGCGGCGAGCGCGGCGTCTTTCTGCCGCATGGCGTCGAGCCGCGCCATGATGGGATGTGCGGGATTGATTTCGAGATCGTGTTTGGCGGCTGGCAGATCCGGCCCGTCCTGCTTCATCGCTTTCATCATGCGCCGCATGTTGGCGGTCATGTATTTGTCCGCGTCCACCACGACGGCGGGGCTTTCCACGAGCCGTTGCGAGGCGCGCACGGCGCCGACTTTGTCGCCGAGCGTTTCCTTGAGCCATTCCGCGAGCGACTTGGAGGCTTCTTCGGACAACGCGCTTTCTTTCTTGGTGCTGATATTCAGTTCGGCTTTTTCCGCGAGCTTGAGCGGCTTGCCGTCGAAGGTGTGGAGATGCTCGATGACAAATTCGTCCCACGCGTCGTAGAGGAACAGCACTTCAAACTTCCGTTCGCGGAACACCTCGAAATACGGGCTGGCCTCGGCGGCGGCGCGGTTCGCCGCGAGCAGGCAATAAATTTCCTTCTGCTCGCCCGCCATGCGCTTCACATAATCCGCCAGCGACGTGAGCCTGCCCTGGTCGAGCGACGACGACTCGAAGCGCAGCAGTTTGCCGAGCGCGTCCTTGTGCGTGAAATCGGTGACGACGCCTTCCTTCAGAAAACGCTGATACTCATTGTAAAATTTCTCGTAGGCACAGGCTTCTTTCTCGGACTGCTCGTCGAGGAATTTCAGAAAGCGGCTCGTCAGCACCTTGTTCAACTTCTGCATGAGCGTGGTGTCCTGCATCGTCTCGCGCGAGATGTTGAGCGGGAGGTCTTCGCTGTCCACCACGCCTTTGAGGAAGCGCAGCCATTCAGGAAACAAACCCTTCGCCTTCGCTTGAATGAGAATTTTCCGGCAATACAGATTCACCTCGGAATCAATGCGGCCCATGCCCAGCGTTTCAAAATTCCGCGACGGCACAAACAGCAGCGCCTGAATCGCGAGCGGCGCGTCCGCCGAAAAATGCAGGCGGAACAGCGGCGCGTCATGGTCGTGGCCGACGAACGTGTAAAACTCGTTGTATTCCTCCTCCTTGATTTCATTTTTGTTCCGCGCCCAGATGGCTTGCACCGTGTTGAGCCGCTTGCCATTCAGTTCAATCGGGAAAGGCACGAAGCTCGAATAGCGCTGGATGATCCGCTCGACGGTGCTTTCCTGCGCAAAATCTTTCGCGTCGTCTTTGAGTTCGAGCGTGATCTTGGTGCCGCGCGGCAGATCGGCGGCGGGCGTGAGTTCGTAGCCGCCCATGCCTTCGCTCGTCCACTGCCAGCCTTGTTCATCCGTCGCAAAGGAACGGCTCAACACCGTCACTTTTTTCGCGACCATGAAGGCCGAATAAAAACCCACGCCGAACTGGCCGATCAAACCGACGTCCGGCTTCTTCTCCTCCGCGAGCTGCTTGAGAAACGCCTTGGTGCCGGAGTGCGCGATGGTGCCGAGATTCTCGACGAGTTCACCGTGCGTCATGCCGAGGCCGGTGTCGGTGATGGTGATGGTGCCGGCCTGGTCGTCCGTGGTCACGGTGATGACGGGCGCGATCTCGGATTGATAAATGGGCGTGCCGGACGATTGGGTGAAGCGCAATTTCTCGCACGCGTCGGTGCTGTTGGAAATCAATTCGCGCACGAAGATTTCTTTGTCGGTGTAAAGCGAATGGATGACGATGTTCAGCAGTTGCTGAATCTCCGCCTGAAAATGATGGGACTCGGGTTGGCTCATAGGGGGTGTTTACTTAATGGACAAGACGGCAATCGTCAAGCGGGCAGGCGGAATTTTTACAGAAGAAATGTCGCGTCGTTCGCACTGGGAGAGAATTCCCCGAACTGAAATTTCGCGCGTTGCACCCCTGAACCGACCCGGACAACTTTGTGTTGCATATGCAACATAAAGTTGTCCAACCCTTCTGCTGCGGTTCATGGGGAGGGGACAGCGGTGGCGCGACGCAGAAAGTTTGGCTGACCGTCTGGCGAATCCAGCGCGCGGTGGTTCAAAGACGCGGGGAACGTTTCCCCCTCGCCTCGGGGGAGCAGCGACAGCGGCTATGGCGGGTGAGGGCGGGCGTCACACAAACTAAATCTTCAAAATCAAACCCCTTCAACTTGGATTTAACCCGCCCGCATCCGGGCTTAAATTCAGTTCGTGCGAGCAGTCATTTCACCCGCCAGCGCAGCAGCCGCAGCGCGTTGCCGATGACGACCAGATCGGACACGCCCATCGCCGCCGCGCAGAAAATCGGGCTGATGAAACCCAGCGCCGCCAGCGGCACGCCGAGCGCGTTGTAAAAAAACGCCCAGAACAGATTCTGTTTGATCGTCCGCAACGTCGCCCGCGCCAGGCCGAGCGCCTCCGGCACGGCTTCGAGCTCCGATTTCAGCAGGATGATGTCCGCCGCCTCGCGCGCCACGTCGCTCGCGCGGCTCACGGCGATGCCAAGGTCGGCCTGCGTGAGGGCGGGCGCGTCGTTGATGCCGTCGCCCACAAACGCCACGCGAATAGTGGCACGGGCGTCCCGCCCGTGTGTTTCTGGTTTGGAACGCACGGGC
>JAYVCM010000399.1:0-3090 GCA_043749955.1 Limisphaerales bacterium
TCTGCGCCTCTGCGTTTTGCCCCATCCGTGTTTATCCGTGGGTATCCGTGGTTGCTTGCGTTTTTCATCATTGGTTTTGCGTTTCGCGCCGTTTGCGCCGACGCGGATTACAAGCTGGTTCTGGTTTCCACCACGACCAACGCCGTCCGCGTCCGCCTGCCGCTCACGGACGTGACCGGCAAAGTGCGCGTGAAGGAAAAATCATCAGATGGTTTCGGTATTCCCATCGCGCCATCGAAAGTTTCACTCGGCAAGAAACATTATCTTGAATGGCAGATCGGCTACGACACGCCCGACCCGAAGGACATCACGGTGGTTCCCGAAATCAAGTTCACGCGCAAGGGCGAGACGAAATATGGGCATGAACTTTCCAAAATCGTTTTTGAGAGCGTGCGGCTGGGATTGATTTCAACCAACGAACTGGTGCGCGAACTGGAGTTATTGAAGAAAAATTCCACGCGAACGTTTGAGGAAAGCCGTGCGGTGGAGGTGGAAGTTTCCACCAATACGACGGCGGATGGTTTTCAAAGCGCGGTGCAAAAGCTGCCGCAGTTCACCAAGACCACCGCTCATGGCTCGGTGCAAATCCAGCTCAAGCAAAAGCAACGCGCCGTTGGCTATCAAGCGATGATCTACGTCTGCCTGCCGATGGATGAAGTGCTGACGCCTGATGGTTTGCCGCGCAAAAGCGGGCCGGCTAAATCCAAGGAGACGGTGTTTTACGACTTCAACCGCGAGAATGCTGCGTTCCTTCTCGATATTCTCCACGCCTTTGGCATCGCTTCGGCGCAGCACAATGAAGACATCCGCAAGATTCTCGGAAAGATTTTGGAAGCGGCACCCTAGAATTGAACAGGAGCAAACAGAGGGAACGGAGGCAGCAGGAATTTTTCAAGCAACACATTCCGGCTGAACTTTTCTGGAATGTCTTTTCCTCCTCTGTTATCTCCGTTGCCTCCTGTTCAATTCCGCTACGCTTTCTTCCGTCGCCAGCCGGCGATGAACATTCCGTTCCCGCCCAAATCCTGCGGCCAGATTGTTTTTGTAGGAGCCGACGTGAGGAGGCTCTGACCCTCGGAAATTTTCGGAAACTCCAGCGGTTCAAAATCGCTCGCGAACTTCCCGTTAAAATCGGCCACCACTTCCGTCGTCTCCGCGCGTGTCAACGTGCAGACGGAGAAAATCAATTTTCCACCTGGCTTAATACTCGGCGCGACGTTCGTGAGCAGCTTCTTCTGGATTTCAGAAAGTTCACGCACGTCGTTTGGCACAGTGGTCCAGCGCGCCTGCGGATTGCGCTGCCAAGTCCCCACGCCGCTGCATGGCGCATCCACGAGCACGCCGTCGAATTTCGTTTTCGTCGGCAGCTTCGCGCCGCCGTCCCAGAACGCGGAGCGATAATTGAAAACCTTTGCCCGCCCTGCCCTGCGTTTGAGTTTTGTGAGACGCCACTCCGCACGGTCGCTCGCCCAGAGCATTCCTTTGTTCTGCATCAGGTCGGACAGGTGCAAAGTTTTCCCGCCTTCGCCCGCGCAAGTGTCCCACCACGTTTCGCCCGGCTGCGGCGCGCAGAGCAAGCCCACGATTTGCGATGCGATGTCCTGAATTTCAAATTCGCCCGCGTGAAATTCCGGCGTCTTGAACAAATCTTCCTCACCGCGATACAAGATTGCCTCCGTCAGCAACGGACTCACATCCGCCGCGAACAGCGTTCGCGCCAGCGATTCCGCCGTGCCGCGTTTGGCGCGGAGCCACAATTTCGGTTCGCGCTGCAACGAAAGCAGCCATTCATCGCTGACCTCCATTTGCTCCGCCGTCCATGCCGGCACGGCATTGGCGCGCAGTTCTGATAACGGGACGCTGGCGGGATTCGATTGAAAGCGTTGATTCAGGCGAATGGCGAAACGCATCTTTGCCTCGACGCCGCGTTCCTCGCGCAGCCAGACGTGCCAGCGGTAGTAAAGGAAAACGGTCTTGGCGATCTCCGTCGCGTCGAAGGGCGCGAGATCTTTGATCTGCTTGAGCACCTCGCGCAACGCCGCGTCCGCCGGCTTATCCTTGCCGGTTTTGCGGATCACCTCCGCCGCGACGGCTTGAACATCATGAATCATGTTCCGCAGCATACGCGATTGAGTAGAGGAAGCACAACGCTGGCATAGGAACGCCGGGCACCGTCCCGGCAAGTTTCGGTTTTATGTTTGAGCCGAGACGGTGCTCGGCGCTCCGGGCGGAATCACCAGCCGCGCATATTTATCGCGGAAACTGGCGCTGCTGAAAGGCCATTGTTCTTTCGCACGACACAGCTTGGCTTTTACCGGATTGTTTTCAATGTAACGAACGGACGTTTTTTCCTGAGCTTCATCACGCATGAACGTATCCCAGTATTCGCGCTGCCATCGGAGCGCCGAGCACCGTCTCGGCTCGTTGGTCTTGCCAGATGAAACTTGCGGGGATGGTGCCCGGCGCTCCGCCAACAAAGTCCGCCGCCTCTGATTCTCCACGTGAACCTTCCAGTTCTGCACCAGCTTCCATAGTGGCCAATTCCAGACATGCACGAGCACGTGAACATGATTGGGCATCACACACCACGCGAGCAGCTCGTAGCGTTCGATGTGAAAGTGAAGCAATGCATCCTCGGTAATTTTTGCAGTTCGAGGATCGCGCAAATGACATTCGCCGATGCCGCGATCCAGATACTCCTCCAGCTTCGTGCGCTTCTCGCGGTCATCTTCAATCTTGAGCAAGTGCTCCCATTCGCTACGACGTGATTCGGGCATGGAATCAGCGAGACGAAAGGTGACGAACTGGACGAGACCGGGAAAGTCGCAGTGCGGCAGATACCCGCGCTCGTGCCAGCCGAGAAAGCCAAGGGCGCGTTCCTCATTCGTGAGCTTCCGGTCAGACCAGCGGTTTTTCTCCGCCACTAACTCACGCAAGTATTCGCGTTTCGGTTTGGGGTGCATGGAATTGGAGCGCCGGGCACCGTCCCGGCCAGTTTCCAGCCACGGCATCAACGAGCCGAGACGGTGCTCGGCGTTCCATCACTTCCGCCGCGATGGCTTGAACATCATGAATCATGTGCCGCAGCAT
>JAYVCM010000400.1:0-3837 GCA_043749955.1 Limisphaerales bacterium
AGCCGTCCGTTCGCGTCATCTCCATACATGATCATCCCGAGGCTGATCTGGTGCAGGTTGGAGTTGCACGCGATGGTCCACGCGCGCTGCTTGGCCGAAGCGAGCGCCGGCAAAAGCATGGCCGCCAGGATCGCGATGATGGCAATCACCACGAGCAGTTCGATCAATGTGAAACCCTGTTGGCGCTTTTTACTTTCAGAAACGTCCAGCATGTAAAGTCAGACGGGAAAATGGCGCGGAGGTTTCAGGTTTTTTTCGGAACGCCTGGTTGGAGTTCAATCCCGCCAATCGCGGGATTGTTCGGCGGCCACGCTGAAGCGTGAACTCCAACCTGCCGGGACGGTGCCCGGCGTTCCGTCACGGCGGAAAACCAATGGCCAGTTTCACGGCGGAGTATTCGGGATGAATTTTTCCATCGCGCGCGCGGATGATGAGGTCCGGCTCCGTCCACGTCTGACCGCGAAACCATTCGGGCAGATCCTCCGCGCGCATCAGGCCGAACAACGCGATGAGCGGCGGGTCGCCCTCGCGGAAAACCACCGGGCGTTTGCGGACGATGACGAGTCCAGCTTCGCGTGCGCCCGTCGCCATGCGCGCGAGCTGCGCGGGCTCGTGCGGGAACACGCACGCGAAAAATCCGCCGGACGCGAGATGCTTGGCGGCGGTCGAGCAATAATCGGCAATGGTGCCGCGCAGTTCAAAGCGGCAGGCGAGCTTTTGCGGATGTTCGCTTGGCACGCCGGCGTCCGGTGGAAAATACGGCGGGCTGCCGGTGATGAGATCAAATTTTTCATCGGCGCGCAGCGCCACGGCAGGAGCGCGGACCGCCTTGTCCGCAATTTCACCGGTAGCGTTGGATTCGCGCGGACAAGGCTGTGCGCGCTCCGTCGCTCCGCGAAAATCTCCCTCGCGAATTTCGTAGCGATCGGTCAGCCCATTATATCGCGCGGACTTTCTGGCGAGCGCAACGCTTTCGCCTTGCGCCTCAACCGTGACAAACTTCGCGCCGGGCAGCCGCCACGCGCAAATCATGCCGACGGTGCCGATGCCGCTGCCGAGATCCAGCGCGGTGCGCGCGGTCGGGCACCAGGTCGTGCCATACCACGCCGTCAAAATGTCGTCGGTGGAAAATCGGTGGCCGTCGCGCAGTTGGAACAGGCGAAAATGTCCGCTGATGGCATCGAGCGTTTCGTGCGGTTCGATGGTGAGCGGAACGCCGGGCACCGTCCCGGCGTGTTGGTTGGAATTGTCCGCACGAGCCGAGACGGTGCTCGGCGTTCCCAGCCCCGGCGGCACCGGCCCGGGTTTGGCCCAGCCTTTGAAATGCGTTTCGGGCGTCACGGCTGTTTCCGGCCCGGTTCATCCGAGGCCAGCACGGTTTCGACGACATAGAGCGGACGGCCTTTGATCTCGCGGTAGATGCGCGCGAGGTATTGCCCGACAATCCCCAGCGCAAACAGGTTCAGTCCGCCGAAGCCGAGGACGGTCACGGCCAGCGTGGTGAAACCGAGCACGCGCAACTCCTGGAAAAATCCGAACATCTGCAGGATTTTTTCCAAAATCAAAATGCCCGCGTAACCGAGGCTCGCCACGCAGATCACCGCGCCCAGCATGGCGATCCATTGCAGCGGCAGATCGGAAAAACTAAAGAGACCGTCGAGCGCGTAACGAAAAAGTTTGCGAAAAGATTGTTTCGGTTCGCCCACGGCGCGGTCTTTGCGCGCGTAGGCGATGGTGGTCTGCGGAAAGCCATACCAGCATTTCAATGCGGGCAGGAACAAGTTGGTTTCGCGCGCGGCGAGCAACTGGTTCACCACCACGCGGTCCACGATGGAGAACATCCCGCTGTCCATCGGCATCACGCGGCCGGTCATGCGATGAAACAGTTTGTGGAACACATTCAGAAAAATCCGGCGCAGGCCGCGTTCCTCGCGGCTGGTGCGGCAGCCGGTGACGACCTTGAAACCTTCGCGCCACTTGGCGAGCAATTGCGGGATGAGTTCGGGCGGGTCCTGCAAGTCGGCGTCGAGAAAAATCACGGCGTCGCCGCGCGCGAATTCCAGGCCGGCGCGGTAGGCGGGCATCTGGCCGAAGTTGCGGCTCAAGATTACCACGCGCCAGCGGGCGAACGGCGACAGTTCCTGCGCGATGATTTCGCGGGTGCCGTCCGTGCTGCCATCGTCCACGAGGACGAGTTCCCAGTCCACGCTGGCGTCTTTGATGGCGCTGGCGACCTGGGCGAACAAGGTCTTCAGGCCGTCGCGCTCGTTGAGCATGGGAATGACGATGGAAACCAGCGGAGTGCGCCGGGTGGAAGTTGTTGTGGATTCCTCGTTAATCATTTCGGGTGTTTGAGCCGGCGTCTGGTTAGCAGACGCGCCGCCGAGCGTCGAGACGAAATGGTGGCGTGGTGGCTGGATTACCGCATGAATGGAACGCCGAGCACCGTCTCGGCCAGTCTGAATCGTGTGTTTATCTTCGAGCCGAGACGGTGCTCGGCGTTCCAAATTATTTCTCCCAGACCGTGAAAGCCATGAAGTTATGCGTCACGCGCCAGCCGTTCGTCGCGGCAAAGTTTTTCAGCTCGCCGCGCACGTCGTAGAGATCGGGCTTGGTGGTGATGATGAGAGCAGGGCGCGGCAGGGCGGCCAGCAGTTCCGGCGACGGGCTGGCGATTCGCACGGCGCGGTCCGGCATGGCAACATTCAGATCGCCCAGCGGCACGGCGTAATACCACGCGGCATTGAAGTCGGCGTTCCACCAGACGACCTGGTTTTTCTGCAACGCGGCGTTGGCGACGGCGGCGGCGGAACGGTAATCATCCTTCGCGTGGCGCGCGGCAAAATGAATTTCCAGACACGACACGATGGCGAGCAGCGCCCAAGCGGTCACAACACATTTCCCCAGCATACCGCGCCGTTGCCAGAGCCGTTCCGCGCCCGCCGCCAGCAGCCATAGAAAAATTGGCAGCAGCGGCGTGAGATGCCGCGCCAGCACGCGAAAATGTTTTTCCACGCCGATCAACAAAATGAAAACCATTGTTCCCGCCGTGGCCGCGAGCAGGATGGCTGCGTTTTTTTTGCCGAGGCGACGGAACAATTCCACCGCTCCCATTCCCACCAGCGGCAAGGTGACGAGCGCGCCGAAAAATAATTGCGCCGCGAACGGTTTGAACGCCGCCAGTCCGGCCTCGCGGATTTCCAGCCGGCCCGGGCCGAGCCCACCGAAGCCGAGCAGTTCGTAGAGCGCATAAAAAACATTCCGCAGGTCGGTGATGCCGGCGTCGGTCGCGCGCAGGCCGGTCTTGAGCGTCCAAAAATAATAGCCGCTCACCGCCACCAGCAGCACGAACGCGACGAGCCACGCGGCCAGAGTTTTTTTCAGGAGGTCGCGGTTGCGCAACGTTGGAACGCAGAGCAGGCAGAAGCCCCAATACGCCGCCGTCCAAAACATTCCGAGCAGATGGCTCGTCGCCAGCAGCACGCCGCTGCCGATAAGGACGAGCTGCCAGAAAATTTCCGCGCGACGATCCAGTTTTCCTTCGGCGAGGTTCATGGCGGCGCGCATCAACGCGAGTGCGAGGCCGGCCTGCATCGCGTAGGGCCGCGCCTCATCAGCGTAAAACCAGATGAAGGCGCTCACGGCGCAGACGGCGGCAAAAACTGGTTTGCGCCAGCCGAACAAGGCGATGCCCGCCGCCAGCCACGGCCAGCCCGACAGCCGCAGCGCCCATTCGCCGTGGCCGAAAACTTTTTCCCAAAGCCACGTCCAGCCAAGATAGAACGGCATCTGCGGGTCGGAGCCGCCGCGTTCCGTGAGCATCATGTGAACCCACGC
>JAYVCM010000401.1:0-4384 GCA_043749955.1 Limisphaerales bacterium
TACCTGTTCACGGTTGATCCCTCGAAGACGTGGGTTGGCTACATGAATGTTTTTGAAACCCCGCAAAATGGTAGCACCTTCCAGTTTGGCCAACCTTGGGGCACCGTTGATTTACGCGCCTCCTATTCCGGTTCACTATTGACCCTGTCGCCGAACACGATTGGTGATCCCAACGCCTATTGGTATGTCAGCACTGGCAACGGTTCAGTGGGGAATAAGTTCATGGATGCCAGCTTTTATGTGGAGCCGGCGGGTTCTTTGCCCGGCGTGACCATGACATTTTCCGGCACGGTTTTGGCCAACACCCTGGTCAGTGGGGCGAACACCAATCCCGCTGGCAACGGCTGGACGAGCGTTGCCTTCATCAAAGATTTTGCGCCGGACTTCTCATCCTCGGTGGTCGTGACCACGCCGCTGACCAATGGCACGGTGTTCCGCATCAGTCTCGCAACGATCAACGACCCGGCGCGGCATATCCAGTATGGCTTTGAAACGATTGGCCCGTGCGTCTGGGCTACCGACACGGCTCTGGCGGGCTACGGCAATGTCCAAGTTGGCCCGCTGGTCGGCACACCGACAACGGTGACCATCACTCCTAGTTTGAGCGGTGGAACCCTTAACTTGTCGTTCCCCACCCAGACGGGCTTCGGCTACACCGTTCAATGCAAAACCAATCTGACGGATGTTTCCTGGAGCACGCTGACCGTGACGAACGGCACCGGCGCGACGGCGGTGGTGACCACCCCTGCCAATCAGGCGAACCGTTTCTATCGCGTCTCCATCCAATGATGGGGAGTGATTGATGCGGTTGCAAAATAACTCATAACAAAAAACAGCCGGGTCTGCATGACGTATGCAGGCCCGGCCAATCTCGGAAAAATGAAATCCCAAAAGCGAACCAGCCGGACGGCATCCACCTTGATGGTGGGACTGTTTGGTCTTGCCGTCCCGCTCTCCGCGTTGACCGCAGAAAATCCGGACCGCATCTTGACCACGGCGGCGGCGGTCAGAAGTTTGTCCGCAGCGGAAGCGGAACGGCACTATCCCGTAAAATTGCGCGGGGTGGTGACCTTTTACGACGAGACGCTCTACTCGCGGTTCATCCAGGATGAGACGGCGGGCATTTATTTGCGTGAGTTTACCAACCTGCCGCCGTTGCTGCCGGGCCAGATGGTGGAGGTTGAGGGCGTGACCGGGCCGGGTGAATATGCGCCGGTGATCCTGCCAGCTTCGGTGAAAGTAGTCGGCCCGGGAAAATTGCCCGCCGCCGCCGCGGTCTCCTTGGAACAGTTGGTCAGCGGCAGCGTGGACAGCCAGTTGGTGGAATTCAGCGGCGTGGTCCGGGCCGTGCGTTTCGACAAGGAATCCCAATATTTTCAGATTGATTTTGTGATGGGCGGCGAACGGTTTTCGGCCCACTCGAAGCAATTGCCCGTGGCCCAAGCCCAAGACTTGGTGGACAGCACCGTGAAAGTCCGGGGCGTTTGTTCCACCATGTTCAATCACCAGCGCCAGATCTTCGGAATCCGGCTGGTCGTGCCCCAAGCCGACGGACTGGTTGTCGAAAAACTGGCCTCCGCCAGTCCCTATGATTTGCCGGTGAAGAAAATTGCCAGCCTGTTGCAGTTTGCGCCGGGGGGAACTTTTGATGATCGGGTCAAAGTGACCGGCACGGTGGTTTATTCCGAGCCCGGCAGTGCGATCTTCGTTCAAAACGAAACCGCGGGCCTGCAATGTCAGACCTTGCAGCGGGAGGTGCTTCAGCCCGGCGACCAGGTGGAGATTCTTGGTTTTCCCGCCAAGGGAGAATACACACCGATTCTGGAGGATGCGATTTACCGGAAAGCCGGGGCCGGCACCGAAGTAAAAGCCGAACCGGTGGATGTCAACGCGATCTTGACGGGAGTTCATGACTGCCAGTTAGTGCAGCTTTCGGCCCGGGTTTTGGATCGCGTCCAGCGCGGCCGCAGTCAATTTCTCCTGCTTCAAGCCGGTGATTATACATTTCCAGCCTATCTGCCCCAGAAGATGGACGACACCCAGCTGGCCGGCCTGCAAAATGGCAGCGAAGTGATGGCCACCGGCATCTGCATGATCAAGCGCGGCAATAACTGGCAGGCCGGCGACAAGTGGCGCGCCGCCTCCTTTCATCTCCTGCTACGTTCGCCGAAAGACGTGGTCGTCCTGCAAAACCCTGCCACCTGGGCGCTGCCCGACGAGCTTTTCATTGCCGGCGTGTCGGCGGCGATTGCCTTGGGCGCGCTGTTGTGGGTGGCGGTCTTAAAACAAAAAGTGCGGCAACAATCCAAAATCATCAAACAAACGTCACGGTTGCAACCGTGAAACCCACGACCGAATTACTGTCCTGACCAACCAAGAAAAATTATGAAACTTCAACCTCGCTTCCGCCCAACCGGGTTCACCTTGATTGAACTGCTCGTCGTCATCGCCATCATCGCCATCCTGGCGGCGATGCTGCTGCCCGCGCTGGCCAAGGCCAAGGAAAAAGCCAAGGCGATCGCCTGCGCCAGCAACAACAAACAAATCGGCCTGGCCATGATGATGTATGTCGGCGATAACAACGACTACCTGCCACCCTTGAATGACAGGAATTTTGCCACGCACAGCACCAACTGGTATTTTCGGATTCTGGATGCTGGCAACTATATCACCAGCAGCTCACAATCGAACAACGTCTGGCGTTGCACGGCGGTGCTGGACAAGGACATTGATCCGGGAACCGTGACTTATTACAGCTCTCCGTGCGAAGGCTATGGTCCGCTGGAAGACACCGGCAACCCGGCCAATGGAGTCATACGCTACGCTTTGGATCTTTCTGGCAAACCTCAAGGTGCCCGTAAGTTAACTTCCATAAACCGGTCCAGCCAGATCTGGTTGTGTGGTGATGTGGGCCGCCCCAAATCTGGCGGCAGCATGAACCAATTGCCCCCGAGCGGCTATGTCACGGATATCACCGTCATCAAGCCGGTCGCCGGATCGGGTTGGACCACCGTGCCGGTTTACAAGCAGGCCGCCTGCCGCCACAACAGTCGCGCCAACTTTTCATTTTGCGACGGGCATGTCGAAACTTGGAAATGGTCGGATTTGAGCACCGATAAAGACGATGTCTTTGCCGTGACCTCCTTTTGAACATCCAAATGATTTTGTCGGCCACACCGGCTCTGCTTGACAGCGAGGGGTTAGGCCGTGAAAAAACGGTAAAAACTTAAAGCGAATTGTTTTCAAAATTTATGACAACACAGAAAAAAAATTCTTCATCGGGAGTCGTCAGCCGGGCCGCGTTCCTGCTGGCACTGGGTTTAAGCAGTCTGGGCATGCGGGCGCTGGCCGGGAGCGAAGAGCAGGCGGGCGCGCTCCTGTCGCAGATGACGCTGGACGAAAAGATCGGCCAGATGGTGCAGGTGGATTCCGACGCGCTCAAGAACAAGGCGGACGTCCAAAAATATTTTCTCGGCTCCGTCTTGAGCGGCGGCGGCTCCGACCCGGCGGACAACCGGCCGGAAACCTGGCTGAAGTTCGTCAATGACTTTCAGGCGCAGGCCTTGCAGACGCGGCTGAAAATCCCGCTGCTCTACGGCATTGATGCGGTGCATGGCCACAACAACATTGATGGCGCGGTCGTTTTTCCGCACGACATCGGGATCGGCGCCGCGCACAATCCTGAACTCGCCGCGCGCGCCGCGCGCGTCACCGCCGAGGAGGTGGCCGGCACCGGCATCCATTGGGCGTTCGGCCCGTGTGTGGCCGTGGCGCAGGACATCCGCTGGGGCCGCACCTACGAAAGTTTCAGCGACGATCCCGCGCTGGTTTCCGAACTGGGCGCGGCGCAGGTGCGCGGTCTGCAGACGCCGCTCGCCAACGGCTTCACCGTGCTGGCCTGCCCCAAACATTTTCTTGCGGACGGCGGCACGCAAAACGGCGTGGACCAGGGCAACACCGTCTGCGACGAGGCCACGCTGCGGAAAACTTTTCTGCCACCGTATGCCGCCGCCGTGAAAGCCGGCGCGAAATCCATCATGGTTTCCTTCAGCAGTTGGAACGGAAAAAAAATGCACGGCAACAAGTTTCTGCTGACGGACGTGCTCAAGGGCGAGCTGGGCTTCAAAGGCTTTCTCGTTTCCGACTGGGCGGCGATTGATCAAATTTCCCCGGACTACAAAAATGACATCGAACAATCCATCAACGCCGGGCTGGACATGGTGATGATTCCCAACGGGCCGGGGCAGAATAATAATTACGTCCAGTTCATCGCCGGCTTGAAGGAACTGGTCGCCGCCGGGCGCGTGCCGCAGTCGCGGATTGATGACGCGGTGAAACGAATTCTCCAGGCCAAGGTGGAACTGGGTTTGTTCAAGCATCCCCA
>JAYVCM010000402.1:0-3275 GCA_043749955.1 Limisphaerales bacterium
CTGGTTCGTGAAATGCCGCACGATGAACAGACAGCCCAGCAGCGGCAGCCACGCGACCATGTAAAAAAACAAGGCCGCCGAGAATTTTGCCGCCACCACCTGCAGGTCGCCCACCTGCGTGGTCATCAGCGTCTCGAAAGTTCCGCTGGCTTTCTCCAGCGCGAACAGCCGCATCGTGATCACCGGCCCCGCCAGCAGCACGATCAGCCAGAAATAATAGGTGCCGTAAAACAGTTCCGTCACCGGCATCGGCGACGGGTCGTTGCCAAGGTTGCGGATGACCACCACGAAACTTTCGCCCACCAGAAACGTCACCGCCGCGATGATGACGTAGCCCGTCCAGGAAAAAAAGAACGTGCCGAGTTCGCGCCGCAGCAAGGCCCAGAAGATGGTCATTCGACTTCCTCCGTGGTCGGCTTCGTCACCTGCACATAGATGTCCTCCAGCGAATGCCGGCTGCGCGTCAGTTCGCGCAATGGCCAATTGTTTTCGCGCGCGAGTTCGAAAATCGCGGGGCGCAGATCATGTCCGTCGCGCGGCGTCAGGGCGCAGCGGAAAAATTCCCCGCTGCTGGCCGTCACGTCGTATTGCTCCACCTCGGGCAGATGTTCCCACGCCGCGCGCAGCGCCGCCGCCGGCGCGGCGATCTCGGCGATGACCTGGCTGCCGCCCGCCATGCGATGCTGCAGATTTTCCGGCGTGTCCGATGCCAGCACGCGCCCGTTGAACATGATCAGCACGCGTCCGCACATCATTTCCACTTCCGGCAAAATATGCGTTGAAATCAAAACGGTGTGCTTGCCCGCCAGACTTTTGATCAGCGCCCGCACCGTGCGGATCTGATGCGGGTCGAGGCCGATCGTCGGTTCGTCCAAAATAATTAATTCCGGCTCATGCACCAGCGCATCGGCAAGACCAACACGTTGCTTGTAGCCTTTGGAAAGCTGGCCGATGACGCGACGGCGCACGTCGGTGAGGCCGCATTGCTCCATGACCGTGGAGACGCGCTCGCGCGAACGCCGCCAGCCGAGGCCTTTGAGCCGCGCGCGGAATTTCAAGTATTCGCGGACGCGCATCTCGGGATAGAGCGGATTGTTTTCCGGCATGTAGCCGATGCGCCGCCGCACCTCGTCCGAATCGTGGAACACATCGAGGCCCGCCACGCGCACCGTGCCGCTGGTCGCCGGCATGAAACCGGAAAGCACGCGCATCGTCGTGCTCTTGCCCGCGCCGTTCGGGCCGAGCAGGCCGACGATCTCGCCGCGCCCGACCGTGAACGAGATGTCGTCCACCGCCGTGCGTCCCGCGTAGCGCTTCGTCAAGTTGGAGACTTCAATCATTAGTGTGTGAACCGTAAAAAATCTTCGCCAGTATAGCCGGAAAATTCCCGTTGCGGCGAACAAAAACTTCGGCGCGCCCACATTAAACAGGCAGCCAGCCGTTTGGTTGCGTTCAAAATAATCAACAACCAGGCCGCCCAGTTGCCGCCGCTGGAGCAGCGTCCACATTTCAAGCCTGCCGGATTAACCGGGAGCGCTGGCATCCTGCCGGCGAGATACTGCGGAGACCACTCGCCGACAGGATGCCGGCGCTCCCGGGTTTGGCCGCCCGGCTTTTTTCTTTGTTACTTCGTTACTTTGTTGTTCAACTCGCTTGACTTTGCCGCCCGCCGGGCAAAAAACTGGGGCGTGAATCCCCGCGTCGAAAACTTCTACGCCGCCTGGCGCGAACGCTGCCGCGCCGTCGGCGCGCTGCGCGATGAAAACTCCACCCCGCCGGAAAAACTGCTCCAGGCCGTCTGGCAGCACCAGCGCCTCCACCGCGACCAGTTGAAAACCACGGACGGAAAAAACGTCCGCGTGCTGCACCCCGGTTTCATAAGCGTGGAGGGCGGCCCGGATTTTCGCGGCGCAGTGTTGCAGTTTGAAAATGAAAAGCCCGTTTCCGGCGACGTGGAGATTGATCTGCAAACCAGCGGCTGGCACGCGCACGGCCACGATAAAAATCCCGCCTTCAAAAACGTCCGCCTCCACGTCGTCTGGGACGACGTTGGAGTTCACGCTTCAGCGTGTCGCGGCAACAGCGCGCAGAACAATCCCGCACGGCGCGGGATTGAACTCCAGCCCGCACCGCTGGCCACGTTGCCTCTGCATAATTTCCTCGACGCCCCGCTCGCCGAACTCGCGCTCGCGCTCGAAAACGAATCCGGCCTGCCGGCCGCCTTGCGCGGCAAATGCTCCGCACCGTTGCACGATCTTTCCGGCTCCCAGCTCACGGAACTGCTGCAGGCCGCCGCGAAAGTCCGTTTTCAAAACAAGGCGGACGCGATGCTCGCCCGCGCCAAAAATTCCGGCTGGGAGCAGGCGCTCTGGGAAAATCTTTTCCGCGCACTCGGCTACAAGCACAACCTCTGGCCGATGCAAAATCTCGCGGAGACGAAATCGCGCTGGTTGGTGGCACGCGCGTCCCGCCCGGGCGATGAAAGCCAGCCACGCACGGGCGGGACGCTCATGCCACTATTTGAAATCCAGGCGCGGCTGCTCGGCGTCAGCGGGCTGCTGCCGGACGAATTGACGCGGGCGCAAAAATCTTCGGACACGTTTTTGCGGCGGGCCTGGGATTTTTGGTGGCGTGACCGGGATGAATTGGAGGGCTGCATTCTGCCGCGCGCGGTCTGGAAGTTTCACGGCCTGCGCCCGGCGAACCATCCCCAGCGGCGGCTCGCGCTGGCGGCGCACTGGCTGGCGGCGGACAAGCTGGCGGCGAAAATTGAGGACTGGTTGACCAGAAATTTTCCGGCACCCCTCGCCCCGGCTCTCTCCCCTCGGAGGGGAGAGGGGGAGGAAATGCTGCGTTCGCTCCATAAAATTTTTCAGGTGGAGCGCGATGAATTCTGGTCGTGGCACTGGACGTTCAACTCCGCGCGGATGACCAAACCGCAGCCGCTGCTGGGCGAGGCGCGCGTGACGGACCTGGCGGTGAACGTGGTTCTACCGTGGCTGTGGATCCGCGCGCAGGAAGGCGGCAATGAAAAAATTCAGCGCGAAGTGGAGCGGCGGTTCTTCGCGTGGCCGGCGGCGGAGGACAATTCAGTTTTGAAACTCGCGCGGCAGCGGCTGCTGGGAACTTCCAGCCCCCGCGTGTTGAAAGGCGCGGCGGCGCAGCAGGGTCTGATGCAGATCGTCCGCGATTTTTGCGAACACTCGAATGCCATCTGTGATGACTGCCGTTTTCCTGATCTGGTGCGCGGCTGGGCGACGACGGAAATGGCCGGA
>JAYVCM010000403.1:0-8224 GCA_043749955.1 Limisphaerales bacterium
CCCGGCCACCGCCACTCGCGGACAAGGCTGTCCGCGCTCCGCGTCAACGGCCGTTCCCAGCCGGACCCGAGCGTGAACAGCGCTTTACCTTTGAAATAAAACCATTAGATTTGCCGCCCGTTAGCCGGTGTAGTTCAACGTTAGAGCAGCCAGATTGTATCTGGCAGATGGAGTGTTCAATTCCTCCCGCCGGCTCCAATAAATAGTCATGCGTGACCAGTGATGCGTGAAATATGCCAGCACGCGCCGTTTTCCATCACGCATCACGCATCACTCGTCACTTCCCATCATGCCCGGAATCGTCGGAATCATCAGCCGGAAACCCGCCGCCGAATGTGCGCGCGCCGTGAAAACCATGGCCGCCACCATGCGGCACGAAACGTTTCACACGACCGGAATTTTTTCCGCGCCGGAACTGGGGGTTTACACCGGCTGGGTCGCGCATGAAAATTCCTTCGCCGACCACCAGGTTTTTCAGAACGAAACCCAGGACATCGCGCTGGTTTTTGCCGGCGAATGTTTTGTCGAGGCGGAAACTAAAAACCGGCTCCGGCGGAACGGCCACAGTTTTTCCAGCACCGGCGGCGACTGTCTCGTCCACCTTTACGAGGAGCTGGGCGAAAAGTTTTTTGCGGAACTCAACGGCCTGTTCAGCGGCCTGCTGATTGACCGGCGGCAGAAAAAAGTTTTCCTCTTCAACGACCGCTATGCGCTGGAGCGGATTTACTGGCACGAGACCGCCGACGCGTTTTACTTCGCCAGCGAGGCCAAGGCGCTGCTGCGGGTGCTGCCGGAACTGCGCGAGTTCGACGATGCGGGCGTGGCGGAATTTCTCGGCGTCAACTGCCCGCTCGGCACGCGGACCTTGTTTCGAGGCATCCAAAGACTTCCCGGCGGCGCGCGCTGGGTTTTTGAGAATGGAAGCTGCCGGCGCGAATGTTATTTTTCGCCCGCAACGTGGGAGGCGCTGCCGAAATTGTCCGAGGCAGTTTATGAAACGGCGTTGCGCGCGACGTTCCTGAAAATCGCGCCCAAGTATTTTGCGAACGAGGCCAAAGTCGGCGTCGCGCTGACGGGCGGGCTGGACACGCGCATGGTCATGGCCTGCCGTCCGCCGGAAAACCGCGATCAAGTCTGCTACACGTTCACCGGGCCGGACGGGCGCACGCTGGACGACCGCGTGGCGGCGAAAGTGGCGGCCGCCCTCGGGCTGGAACATCATTTGTTGCGGCTGAACCCGGATTTTTTTGCCGGCTTCGCGGCGCAGGCGGACCAGACGGTTTTCATCACCGACGGCACCTCGGGGATTTTCGGCGCGCACGAGATTTATTTTCACCAGCAGGCGCGGCAACTGGCGACGATGCGGCTCACCGGCAACTACGGCAGCGAAATTCTCCGCGCCATCTCCACGTTCAAGCCGAGCGGACTGAAGCCGCAGATTTTTGACCGCCATTTTTTCCCGGCCGTCAACGCGGCGGTGGTGCGGTTCACCCACGAGAAAGAAAACCCCGACACGTTCGCCGCCTTCAAGGAAATTCCGTGGAACCTGTTCGGCAACCTCGCCGCCGGGCGTTCGCAGATCAGTTTCCGCACGCCGTATCTGGACAACGAACTTGTCGCGCTGGCGTATCAATGCCCGGCCAGCCTTAAAAAATCCTCGCTGCCCACGATGCGCCTCGTGAAGGCGTGCAGCCCGGCGCTCGACAAAATCCCGACCGACCGAGGCTTCATCAGCGACCGTTCCGGCCCGGACATTTTTGCGCGCCGCGTGTTCGCCGAGGTCACGTTCAAGCTGGATTACCACAGCAACGCCGGCCTGCCGCGCAAGCTGGGCGTGCTGGATCCGATCTACAAGCCCATCGTGACCGCGCTGGGCATCGCCGGCCTGCACAAATTTTTGAAATACAGCACCTGGTTCCAGCAGGACCTCGCGCCTTATGTGCGGGACGGCGTCGAACGGGCGCGCACCGGGAAATTTTTCGACTCCAATTTTCTGGCGCAGATTGCGGACTCTCACATCAGCGGGAAGAAAAATTATTCGGCGGAGCTGAATTCCATCCTCACGCTGGAAACCATCGAACGGAAACTGCTCCGCGAACTGCCGCGCGGGCTGGATCATTGAAGCGATGAAAGATTTCCCACAGGTCGCCGTCATCACGGCGGGCAAGGACAAGCATTACTCGACCGGGCTGGCGGGCGCGCTGCTGGCGGCGGGCGTGGCGTTTGACTTCATCGGCAGCGACGAGGTGGACGCGCCGGAACTGCACGGCAGCCCGCAGGTGAATTTTTTCAACCTGCGCGGCGACCAGAGCGTGAACGCGGGCCTGTTCAAAAAGATGACGCGCGTGCTGGCGTATTATTTCCGGCTGCTGCGCTACACCGCGACGGCCCGGCCAAAGATTTTTCACATCCTCTGGAACAACAAGTTTGAAGCTTTCGACCGGACGCTGCTGATGCTCTATTACCGGCTGCTCGGGAAAAGAGTTGTCTTCACCGCGCACAACGTCAATGCGGGCGCCAGGGATGCGAGCGATTCACCGTTGAACCGGCTGACGTTGAAGATTCAATACCGGCTGTGCGCGCACATTTTTGTCCACACGCAAAAAATGAAGGACGAGCTGGTGAATGAATACGGCGTGGCCCCGGAAAAAATCAGCGTCATCCCGCTGGGCTTTTACAGCAACGTGCCGAACACCGCGCTGACCCCGGCGGCGGCGAAGCAGCAGCTCGGTTTGCAGCCGGACGAGAAGGCGGTTTTGTTTTTCGGGAACATCGCGCCTTACAAGGGCGTGGAGTATCTGGTGACGGCGTTCGCGGAACTGGCGCGGCGCGACGCCAGTTGCCGCCTCATCATCGCCGGTCGTCCGAAAGGCCCGCCGGAATACTGGGCGCAAATCCAGCAGCAGATCGCCGCCAGCGGCGTGCAACATCGCATCACGCAAAACATCGGATACATCGCCGACGAGGAGATCGAAGTTTATTTCAAGGGCGGCGACGTTTTGGTGCAGCCCTATACGCACATTTTTCAGAGCGGCGTCCTCATCCTCGGCTTCAGTTTTGGCATCCCGGTGATCGCGGCGGACGTCGGCTCGTTGCGGGAGGATGTCCTCGAAGGCAAGACGGGTTTTGTTTTTCCGCCGCGCAACGCCACCGCGCTGGAGCTGGTGCTGGAAAAGTTTTTTGCGGGCGACTTGTATCGCAACCTCGGACAGCGGCGGCGGGAAATCCGCGCGCACGCCGACGACCAATACTCGTGGAGCAAGGTGGCGCGCATCACCACGGAAGTTTATGCCAGCCTGTTGAAAATAAAATGAAGCCGCTGGTTTCCATTTTAATCCCCGCCTACAACGCGGAGCCGTGGATCGCCGACACGCTCCAGTCGGTGCTGGCGCAGACGTGGCCGCGCCGGGAGATCATCGTGGTGGACGACGGCTCGAAGGACCAGACCTTCGCCGCCGCGCAGAAATTTTCCTCGGCGGAAGTCAAAGTCGTGACGCAGAAAAACGCCGGGGCGTCCGCCGCGCGGAACCATGCGTTCCGGCTGTGCTCGGGCGACTACATCCAGTGGCTGGATGCGGACGACCTCCTGGATTGCGAAAAGATTTCCCGGCAGATGGCGGTGGCGGAAAGTTGCGCGGACAAGAAAATCCTTTTGTCATCGGCCTGGGGACGGTTCAATTTCCGGTTGAGCCGCGCGCGGTTGATTCCGACGCCGTTGTGGGCCGGCCTTTCGCCGGTGGAATGGCTGCTCCTGAAAATGGGGCGGGATTTGCACATGGCCAACCAGTCGTGGCTGACGAGCCGCGAACTCACGGAGGCGGCGGGCGCGTGGGACGAGCGGCTGTCGCTGGACGACGACGGCGAGTATTTTTGCCGCGTGCTGCTGGCCAGCCGCGGCGTGAAATTTGTGCCGGACGCGAAATCATTTTACCGGATTTCCGGCACGGGCGGGTTGAGCCACGTGGATCAGTCGGACAAAAAATTGGAGTCGTTGTGGCTTTCGATGCAACTGCACATCCGCTATCTTCGGTCGCTGGAAGACAGCGAACGGACGCGGGCGGCGGGCGTGGCGTATCTCGGCAACTGGCTGAATTATTTTTATCCGACGCGGCCTGACCTGATTGAAGCGGCGAAGCAACTGGCGGCGGCGCTGGGCGGCAAACTGGAATTGAAGCCGTTGCGGCCGAAATATGCGTGGCTGGAAAAGCCGCTGGGCCGCCCGTTCGCGAGCCGCGCGCAGACGGCGCTGCCGAATTTGAAGGCGTCGGCGTTGCGGTCGTGGGACAAAATGATGTTCCAGCTCGGGCGGTGAATTTCAGGACCGGCGGGAGTTTGGTGCGGTGGCGCGCGGCGTTCACGCCGCTTCAAGGCACGCAACGCAGGCGGGTGTGAGTTTTACAACGCCGCTCCGCTTGGGACGTTGAAGCGGGCTAAAGCCCGCGCGCCGTCGCCGGGCTGGACGGGCCGGTGAATTCAGAAAATTTTTATGGGACAACGATTGATCATTGAGGCGGGACGCTCGGAACGCCAATACTGGCGCGACCTGTGGCGCTACCGCGAGCTGTTTGTTTTTCTCGCGTGGCGCGACCTGCTCATCCGCTACAAGCAGACGGCGGTGGGCGTGGCGTGGGCGCTGGTGCGGCCGTTTCTGACGATGCTGGTGCTGACGGTGGTGATGCTCATCTGCGGGCTGGACGGCGGCGGCGCGCCGGTGCCGCTGTTCGTTTTTTGCGCGATGCTGCCGTGGCAGTTTTTTTCCACCGCGCTGTCGGAAAGCGGCACGAGCCTCGTGAACAATTCCAACTTGATTTCCAAGGTTTATTTTCCGCGCCTCGTCGTGCCCGCCAGCAGCGTCATCACGAGCTTTGTGGATTTTCTGATCGCCGGTGCGTTTTGCATCCTGCTGCTGATTTATTACCGCTTCCTGCCGCCGCTGTCGCATGTTGCGTGCCTGCCATTTTTTGTGCTGCTGACGTTTGGCGCATCGTTCGGCGCGGGGTTGTGGATTTCGGCGCTGATGGTGAAATACCGCGACTTCCGCTTCATCGTGCCGTTCGTGGTGCAGTTCGGGCTTTATGCCTCACCGGTGTTCAAGATGACGGCGAAGATCCCTGAAAAATGGCGGCTGCTTTACTCGTTGAATCCGATCGTGGGCATCGTGGACGGTTTTCGCTGGAGCATTCTTGGCGGGCAGAACCTGATTTACTGGCCGGGTTTTTTCGTGTCGGTCGTGGGCGTGACGCTGCTGGTCTGGAGCGGCCTCTGGTATTTCCGCAAGATGGAAAGAACCTTTGCGGACACGATCTGAAACCTGTTTTGAAAATTAATAATTTTTTGTGACCAACGCCATCATCACGGCCGAGAATGTTTCCAAGCTCTACCTCATCGGGCACCAGCGCAACCCGCACGACGCGCAGGACGGCGTGCGGCACATCTTGGAAAATATTTTCCGCCACCCGGCGCGCTGGCTCCAGCAGCGCCGCGCGGAAAACCGCATCCAGCAGGAGGAGTTCTGGGCGCTGAAGGATGTCTCCTTCGCCATCAACCAGGGCGATGTCGTGGGCATCATCGGCCGCAACGGCGCGGGCAAGTCCACGCTGCTGAAAGTCTTGAGCCGCATCACCGAGCCGACCACCGGGCGCATCGAGATTGACGGGCGCGTGGCCAGCCTGCTCGAGGTGGGCACCGGCTTTCATGGCGACTTGAGCGGGCGCGAAAATATTTTTCTCAACGGCGCGATCCTCGGCATGACCAAGGTGGAGATCAAGCGGAAGTTTGACGAGATCGTGGCCTTCTCCGAGATCGAGAAATTTCTGGACACGCCGGTGAAACGTTATTCGTCCGGGATGTTTGTGCGGCTGGCGTTCGCGGTAGCGGCGCATCTGGAGCCGGAAATTTTGATCGTGGACGAGGTGCTGGCCGTGGGCGACTCCGCGTTTCAGAAAAAATGCCTGGGCAAGATGGACGAAGTGGCGCGCGGCGGGCGCACGGTGCTGTTCGTCTCGCACAACATGGCGGTGATGCGCCAGATCTGCACCAAGGGCCTGCTGCTGAATCAAGGTCGCGTGCAGCAGACCGGCACCATCGGCGAGGTGGTGGACGACTATCTGGCCACCGGCGTGGAACACGAAGGCCGCTGGCGGCGGTCCGCCCCGCTGCCGGAAAAACGCGGGATTTATTTTGAGGAGGTCACCGTTTTTAACAGCCTGGGCGAACCGGCGGGGCATCTGGACTGCACGGAAAATTTCACGGTGGAGATCCAGGTCCGCGCCACCGCCACGTTCGGCAAGGGCCAGATCGCCTTGAGCATCGTCAACAAGGACGGCGTGATCCTCCTGACCACCGCCAACAGCGACACGGCGCGCGAATACCTGCCCATCACGGAGGGCCGCCACTGTTTCCGGGTGGGCTTCCCCGGCAATTTTCTCGCGCCGGAAAATTATTATCTGCGCATCGTGGCGCACTCGCCGCACGTGCAGCTCTACGACATCATCGAAAGCACCGTCTCCTTCCGCATCGAGGATGTCGGCAGCCTGCGCTCGATCTTCCATGACGAACGCCAGGGGCTGGTCGAGCCGGTGCTGCCGTGGACGGACACGCCCGGTGCGGGTTGAGAGTTTTATGAGTTGAGAGTTGAGAGTGGCGAGTTGAGGGTGCGGACGCTCAACTCTCAACGCATCACCTCTCAACTGCCTTTTAGCGCCATGAAAAAAATGCGAATAGCAGTCTGGCACAACCTGCCCAGCGGCGGCGGCAAGCGCGCGTTGTGGAACCATGTGGCGGGACTGGTCCAACGCGGGCATCACGTCGAGGCCTGGTGCCCGGATTCGGCGGACACAAAATTTCTCCCGCTCGCGCCGCTCTGCCCCGAACACGTCCTGCCGCTCGAAAAAGTTTCGCGCCCCGGCATCCCGAAGCCGTTCGGCTGGGTGGCCGACTGCCTGGAGATGAAGGCGCTCATCGCCGCCATGCACGAACACTGCCGCGACTGCGCCGCGCAGATGGAACTGGGCGGCTTTGACGTGCTGCTGGCGAACAGTTGCGCCCGTTTCGCCGCCCCGGCCATCGGCCGTTTCGTGGCGCTGCCCAAGGTGGTTTATCTCGGCGAACCGAACCGCCCGCTTTACGAGGCCATGCCCGAACTGCCGTGGGCCGCGCCCGCACCGGGTGCCGGGGAGGCCACCATCAGCCTCGGACGGCTGCTGTTCAGCACCATCAAGCTTCAGGAAAAACGCCTCCAGATGCGCGAGGAAATGGAGAACGCCCGGCACTTCGACCGCATCCTGGTGAATTCTTTTTTCAGCCGCGAAAGCGTGCTGCGCGCCTACGGCCTGGAGGCGGAGGTCTGCCCGCTCGGCATTGACACGGCGGCGTTCCGGCCGACGGGCGAGCCGGTGGAAAATTTTTTGATGGGCCTCGGCACGGTGCATTTTCACAAGGGCGTGGACCGCGCCATCCGGGCGCTGGCGCTGGTGCCGGCGGCGCTGCGTCCGAAGCTGGTCTGGGTGGGCAACCATGCCGGGGAAATCGCGGCGCTGTCCGCGCTCGCCAAAAAATGCGGCGTGGAGTTTGAATTGAAAGTCCTGGTGCCGGACGCCGAGCTGGTGTCGCTGTTGAGCCGCGCCGCCGCGCTGCTGTATACGTCGCGGCTGGAACCGTTCGGCCTCGCGCCGCTGGAGGCGAACGCCTGCGGCACGCCGGTCATCGCCGTGGCCGAGGGCGGCGTGCGCGAGTCCATCGTGAACGGCGAAAACGGCTGGCTCGTGCCGGACGCCCGCCCGGAAACCCTCGCGGCGGCGGCGCGGAAATTTTTTGAATCGCCCGCCGCCGCCGCCGAACTGCGCCGGCGCTGCCGCGAAACCGTCGTGACGCGCTGGGGCCTGGACGCGGCGGTGGACCGGCTGGAGACGGCGCTGGCCGCAGCCCTGGACGCCCGGAAAAATAACGGCCCCGTTTAGCATCTGACCAAACTATGAACTCCGATTTCAATCCGCTGCAATCAAAGCTGCTGTTCACCCAGCCGGACCGGCTGCACCTCCAGTCCACCTGGAACGAGCACGTTCCGTTTGCGCTGCTGCTGGTGGAGCTGCAGTCACCGCGCGTCATCGTGGAACTGGGGACGCATTGGGGCGTCTCGTATGGCGCGTGGTGCCAGGCGGTGGTCGCCGCCGGCCTGCCGACGCGCTGCTACGCGGTGGACACCTGGGCCGGGGACGCACACGCC
>JAYVCM010000404.1:0-5148 GCA_043749955.1 Limisphaerales bacterium
AAAATCCGCAGCGGTTTTCGCTCTCGGTCCACGGCTGCGACCACACCGGCGGCGAGTTTGGCAGCCGCCACCCGGGCCGGCTCGCGTGGAAATCCAGGCAGGCGATGCAGCGCATGGCGCGGCACCAGTCCAAGACCGGATTGCCGCACGACCCGGTCATGGTTTTTCCGCAGGGCGTTTTTTCCGAGGCGGCGATGGCCGTATTGAAGCGCGCCGATTTCATGGGCGTCGTCAACTCCGAGGTTATCAGCACCGACCCGCAGCCGCGCCCGATAAAAATTTCCGACTATTGGGACGTGGCCGTGATGAACTACAGCGACTTCCCGATCTTCACCCGGCGTTACCCGTGGGCGGGGGTGGAAAATTTTGCGTTCGACATTTTGCTGGGCAAGCCGTGCCTCGTCGTCGTCCATCACAACGACTGCCACGACGACTGCCGTCACGTCGTGGAATTCATGGAACGCCTGAACCAGTTGAACGCGCGGCTGCGCTGGACCAGTCTGGCGGAAGTCGTCCGGCGCAGTTTCCGCCAGCGGGAAATTTCTCCGGGCACCGTGGAAGTTGAAATGTATGGCCGCGAAGTGCGGATTGAAAATCCGTCCACGGCGAAAAAAGTTTTCCGCTTTCGCAAACGGGAATCCGCGCCGGAAACCATCCAGGAAATCCGCGCCGCCGCCCAGCCGGTCAAATGGAGTTCCGCCGAGAATCAGGTCGCGTTTGAAGTTGAATTGAATCCCGGCGAAAGCCAGACGGTGTCGGTCACTTTCACCGCGCCCGCCGCCGACGGGTTCGCGGGGGAAAAATTGCGTTACCGGGTGAAGGCCATGGTGCGGCGCTACCTTTGCGAGCTCCGCGACAATTACGTCACGCGCAAATCGTTTTCCCAATAGGAACCCGCCGATGCCGCCCGAAAATAAAATCAATCCGCTCGCCGAGAAAGTTGCCGTCGCCCTGACGAACTTCACCGGCTGGCTGGAACATTACGGCGAAACTTCGTGGGACCACCAGTCGTTCTACGCCGGGGTGTATGGCAAATGCGCCAAGCGGCTTTACTATGCCAGCAAGCTGCTCGGCACGGCGGCGGTCGCGCCGATGGTTTTTTGCGAGGCGTATCTGCCGGGCGCACGGCGGCTGTTTCATCATCGCATCCGCCTGCCGATCGCCGACGCGCACTACGCGATGGGCTTTGCCTTTCTGCACGAGGCGACCGGCGAGGCCGCGTATCTCGAAAAGGCGGCCCACTTTCTCGAGGCGTTGAAACGCACCCGCTGCCCGGATTACCCGGAGTTTTGCTGGGGCTATCCTTTCGACTGGGTCACGCGCTTCAGCACCATCAAACGCGGGACGCCGCTCATCACGACGACGCCCTATGTGTTCGAGGCGTTCCTGCACGTCCACAAGCTGCGGGCCAGCGACCAGCGGAAAAAAATCCTCGAGTCCATCGTCCGCCACGCCGTCACCGACATCAAGGACTTCAAGTTTTCCGAGCACGCGATGACCTGCTCCTACACGCCGCACGACCAGGGGAAGATCGTCAACGCCTCGGCCTACCGCGCCACCCTGCTGGTGACGGCGGCGAAATTTTTCAACGACCTCGAACTGCTGAAAACCGCCAGCCTCAATGTGAATTTCGTGCTGGAGACGCAGAAGCCCGACGGCTCGTGGCCCTACGCGGTGGACGGCGTGCGCGATTTCGTGGACCATTTCCACACCTGCTTCGTGATGAAGGCGCTCGCCAAAATCCACGCGCTCACCGGCGACCCGCGGATCCAGGACGCGCTGGAAAAGGGGCTGCACTACTACCTGAAAAATCTTTTTGACGCGGACGGGATGCCGCGGCCGTTCTCCAAGGCGCCGCGCCTGACGGTTTATAAATGCGAGCTTTACGACTGCGCCGAGGCCATCAACCTGTGCCTGCTGCTGCGGAAAGATTTTCCGCAATTGGAAAAAACTTTGGAGACGGTCATCAGCGGCATCTTGCAGGACTGGGTGAAGCCCGACGGCTCGTTCCGTTCGCGCAAGCTGGCCTCCGGCTGGGACAACGTGCCGATGCACCGCTGGGCGCAGTCGCAGATGTTCCGCTCGCTGGCCTTCTACCTGCGCGAAATCAACTGCCGGCTCTGAAAGACTAAAATCATGTGCGGCATCTGTGGACAAGTTAAAATCGCCAGCGACGAACCGGTGGATCAGCCAATGATCCGCCGGATGGCGCGGACGATGTTTCATCGCGGCCCGGACGACGAAGGCTATTTCTTCGACCGCTCGCTCGGCTTCGGCTTCCGCCGGCTCTCGATCATTGATCTGGCCGGCGGGCATCAGCCGATGGCCGACGCGGAGGAATCCGTCTGGATCGTTTTCAACGGCGAGATCTACAACTACCAGGAACTGCGCGCCGAGCTTGAAGGTCGCGGCCACAAGTTCCGCACCAGCTCGGACACCGAGGTCATCATCCACGGCTATAAACAGTGGGGCAACGACGTCTTCAACCACCT
Organism: Limisphaerales bacterium; assembly: GCA_043749955.1. Classification (GTDB taxonomy): domain Bacteria; phylum Verrucomicrobiota; class Verrucomicrobiia; order Limisphaerales; family UBA11358; genus UBA11358. The sequence continues at coordinate 2,493 of JAYVCM010000404.1, forward strand.
CAATGGCATGTTCGGCGTGGCGATCTGGGACGTGAAAAAGAAAAAGCTCGTTGTGGCGCGCGACCCCATGGGCATCAAGCTGATTTACTACAAGGTCGCCGATGGCAAATTAAGTTTCGGCTCGGAAATCCGCCCGGTGCTCGCCGCCGAAGATTTCCGGCCGGAAGTGAATCCCGACGCGCTGAACCTGTTTTTGCGTTTCCGTTATACGCCGTCGCCGCTGACCATTTATCAAGGCGTCCACAAACTCGCGCCCGGCACGATGCTCGTCGTCGAGAACGGAACCGTCCGCGAGGAGCGCTGGTATAATTTTTCGCCCGAACCGTTTTCAGAAAAAATCAGCGACGCCGACGCCACGGAACAGTTGTTTGAACTGTATCGCGGCGCGGTCAAGCGGCATCTGTTGAGCGACGTGCCGCTGGGAATTTTGTTGAGCGGCGGGCTGGATTCGGGGCTGCTGCTCGCACTGATGAACGAGCATGGCCGCGACTGGCCGGCTTACACCATCGGCTACGGGAACAACTATGTGGACGACGAGCTGGTGGACGCGGCGGAAACGGCGTCGCTGCTGTTCGCGCGGCACAACCAGGTGCGGCTGGACCAGGAGGAATTTGAAAAGGCGCTGCCGAACATCGTGCGTTTTCTGGAGGAGCCGGTCGCGAGTTCGTCCATCGTGCCGATGTATTTCGTCTGCCAGCGCGCGCGGCAGGACGTGAAGGTCGCGCTCATCGGGCAAGGCCCGGACGAACTGTTCGGCGGCTACAAGCGGCACCTCGGCGTTTACTACGGCGAACGCTGGCGCGGCCTGCCCAAGGGCATCCAATCCGTTGCCAGCGCCATCATCGCCAGACTGCCGCGCAACGAAACGTTGAAGCGCGGCGTGCTTTCGCTCGGCGTGGGCAGCCGGCTGGAGCGCTATCAAAATGTTTTCTCGCTGAACCCGGCGGCGACGGTGAACGGACTGTTCCGCGACACGGACGGAAAATTTCCCACGCTCGTCGAATTGCTTTCGCCGCTCGAACCGCAGATGGCCAAACTCGATGAACTCGGCGGCCTCCAGCTTTTGGAAATCCGCTCGTCGCTGCCGGACGAGCTGCTGATGTATGCCGACAAGCTTTCGATGGCGCACAGCCTCGAGGCGCGCGTGCCGTATCTGGACCGCACGGTCGTGGAATTCGCGCAGCGGCTGGACTCCCATTTCAAGATCCGTCGCGGCGAGCGCAAATGGCTGCACCGCCAGGTCTGCAAAAAATTCCTGCCGCGCCAGATCTTGAAGCGCAAGAAACGCGGTTTCGGCGTGAACGTGGTGGACGAGTGGCTTCAGTCGTCCGCCAAGGGAAAATTTACCGACGCGCTGCTCGATGAAAGCTCGCTGATGTATGGCGTCTTGAACCCCGCGCCGGTGAAAAAACTTCTGGCCGACCACCAGTCGCGGCGGCAGGACAACCACAAGCTGCTGTTCAGCCTCATCATGTTCGAGCAATGGCTGCGCGGCGTGCGGTAGTGGCACAGGCATCTTGCCTGTGCGTTCCAATCAGTTTTCGGTGTGCAAATACAAACTCACAGGCGAGACGCCTGTGCCACTAAATTTTATGGCTTTGAAACAGGTTGAAATCCGCGTGTCGGGAAAAAACACGCTCGTGCCGGCGGTGGAAATCTGCGGACGCACCGTGATCGCCCGGGGCGGACGCATCAAGATCGCGTCCATCCTGGACGACATCGTGGCGGAAGGCGAACTGGTGCCGGACCCGGACGCCTTTGTCACGGCGCTCACGCAAAGCGGATTGAAGGCGGACGTGCTGACGTTTTTCCAGCGCCCGCCGGACGTGACGCCAAAGTTCAAGCATCATTTCGAGTGGGACAATTACGCGGCGGTGGACTGCTCCAACTTTGATGCGTGGTGGGAAAAATTGCCGCAGGAGGCGCGCAAGAACACGCGGCGCTCCGCCAAGCGCGGCGTCACGGTGAAAGCCGTGCCCTATGACGACGCGCTGGTGGCCGGCATCCACAAACTGTGCAACGAGTCGCCCGTCCGCCAGGGCAAGCCGTTCTGGCATTACGGAAAAGATTTCACGACAGTCAAGCGCGAGCACGGCACGTTTCTGGAGCGGAGCGAATTCGTCGGCGCGTATTTTCAGGACGAACTCATCGGCTTCATCAAGCTGGTCTATGTGGACCGCATCGCGTTCATCCTGCACATCCTCGCGTTCAACTCGCACTACGACAAGCGGCCGCTGAACGCGCTGATCACGGAGGCTGTGAAAATCTGCGCGCAGAAGGGCGTGAAGTATTTCGTCTATGACAAATATGTCTATGGAAATAAAAAAGACAGCTCGCTCGTGGAGTTCAAGCGGCGCAATGGTTTTGAGCAGGTCAATTTTCCGCGCTACTATCTTCCGCTGACGCTGAAGGGGAAAATTTACGTCCGCCTGCGGCTGTATCGCGGCGCGGTCGGGCTGATTCCGGGGCCGGTGCTGAACTGGCTCCTGAAAATCCGCGACAGGTTTTATTCGCGCCGGGAGAAGGCTGAACCAGCCAAAACCGAAGCCGCGAAGGAAGAATGAGGGCGGGTTTCCATTTGAAATTTTGCGGAGCGCGGACAGCCTGGTCCGCGCGAACCCAACGTCGCCGCAGAACTCGCGGACAAGGCTGTCCG
>JAYVCM010000405.1:0-17557 GCA_043749955.1 Limisphaerales bacterium
GCCACGCTCAACGAAAAATCCTGGCAGGCGCACGCGGAAAAAGTCGAGGCCATCGAGATCCAATGCCTCACGCTCGACTCGTTCGCGGCGAGCCACCCGCTGCCCGCCGGGCCGTGCTGCCTGAAGATTGACGTGGAGGGTTTCGAGGCGGCCGTGCTGCGCGGCGGCCGAAAATTCATCAACGAGCGCCGGCCGTGGATCGTCTGTGAATTGCTGCCCTGCGAGGAATTTGACCCGGCCACCCGCACCAAGCGCAACAACAACCGCGAGGCGCTCGCGGTCATCGGGGAGCTGGGCTACGTCGCGTTTGCGGTCGCGGCGGACGGTTTCTTCCGCATGACGGCGGCGGATTTCGCGCGGCCGCGTGAAATGAAGGATTTTCTGCTGGTGCCGCAGGAAAAAATTCCGGGCGGGGTGAATTATTTCCCGCTGGAAAACCTCGGTGAACTTTTTTCGGCCGGCAGCAACGGCTAGGGGCGCAGCCTGCCCCTGCCCCCGGAGCGCGCGGCGGTGTCGTCCTCGACCAGCCGCAGACGCTTCGTAACGAGTGGTCGCGGGAATGAACCTGATGACGCAGGGCCTTTCCAGGTGCTGCGGCTGGTCGAGGACGACACCGCCGCGCTCCGCTTCAATTGCGTTCTGGGACAGAGGCAAGATGCGCCCCCTGTCCAGTGGGGTGCATCTGCACACTGTTCTTAATTTTCAGGTGAGGGTATGAATTCCCCTTTGACCCGGACAGGCGAGACGCACTGTCCTACGTTGGCGGCGAAAAATCTTGCGCGCGTTGAAAATTAGCGGATAGTCGCCTTGTCGGTATTACCGATGCGGCTTTAATCCATAACTTCAAAATTGGCTCCAGACATTTTCCAGAAACAGAATTTCGTTATGAGAACAAAACTTTTTGGCGGGGCGGCGGGGTTGGCGGGGCTGGTGCTGCTGGCCGCGCAAAACTCTCCGGCCCAGACACCGCTGCCCAATTTCGATGCCCGGCCGGCGGCCGCATCGGCGCCGGTCGTCGCGCCGGAAAAAACGGCGGCGGTGGCAAAGCTCCGCCAGGCGGCGCCGGGATTGAAGGTGGAGTTTGAGCCGGTGAGCGGCGCCCCCAAGGAGGTTTCGACGGCGGCCGGTTTTTTGACCGGGCCGGAGGGAAAAGGCGGAACGATTTCCGCCGCGAACCTCGCCGGTTTTTCCGCGACGGATCCGCACCGGGTGACGAAGGCGTTCTTGAACGAGCATCGCCAGCTTTTTGGCCACGGTGCGGAGGCATTGGCGGCGGCGCGCATCCGGCGCGATGACGTGACGGCGCACAACGGGTTGCACACGGTGGTCTGGGAGCAGGCGGTGGACGGCATCGCGGTGTTTGAAGGCAGATTGATTTCGCACACGACGCGCCACGGCGAACTGGTCAGCGTGTCCAGCCAGTTTGTTGCCAATCCCGATTCGGCGGCGACGCACGGCACGCCGGACCGGGCGGCGCTCGTGGCCAGCCCCGTCATCCCGGCGCAGCAGGCAGTGGCGCTGGCGGCGCGCAATGTCGGGGAAAAAATTGAGGCGGAGGACGTCGTGTCCACGCAGCCGGCGGCGGCGGAACCGGAGCGGCTCCAGAAATTCAAAGCGCCCGGTTTGAAAGGCGAGGCGGACGTGAAATTAATCTGGCTGCCGATGGACAAGGATTCTTTGCGCCTGTGCTGGGACGTGGTCTTGATGAGCCGGCAGCGCGGGGAAATGTTTCGCACGCTCGTGGACGCGCGCACGGGCGACGTGCTGCTGCGGCGCTGTTTGACGAGCTATATCAGCGACGCGAGCTACCGGGTCTGGACGAGCGACAGCCCGTCGCCGTTTTCACCCGGCTGGCCGACACCCACCAATCTGCAGCCGGCGGTGGTGGCGCGGACGCTGGTGACCTTGCCCGCGATGGACACGAACGCCTCGCCCGCCGGCTGGATTCCCGACGGCGCGAACGAAACGCTGGGCAACAACGTGGACGCGCACACGGACCGGAACAATGACAACATCGCCGACCTGCCGCGCCCGCAGGGTTCGCCGTTCCGCGTGTTTGATTTTCCAGTGGACCTGGCCACGCAAGACCCGACGAACTATGCGTCCGCCGCCGTGGTGCAGTTGTTTTATCTCTGCAACTGGTATCACGACAAACTTTACGCGCTGGGCTTCACGGAGGCGGCGGGGAATTTTCAGAGCAACAACTTTGGCCGGGGCGGCTCCGGCAATGACGCGGTGCAGGCGGACGCGCAGGATGGCGGCGGCACCGACAACGCAAATTTTTCCACGCCGTCCGACGGCTCGGCGGGGCGGATGCAGATGTATGTTTTCAGCGGCCCGTCGCCGCGCCGGGACGGGGACCTCGATGCGGAAATTGTTTTTCACGAATACACGCACGGGTTGAGCTGGCGGCTCGTCGGCGGCGGCCAGGCGCTCGGCGACACGCAGTCCGACGGCATGGGCGAAGGCTGGTCGGATTTTTATGCGCTCGCGCTGTTGAGCGAGGCGGGGGACAACGTGAACGGCAATTTTGTGACGGGCGGTTACGCGACGTATCAACTCGGCGGGCTGACGCAAAATTATTATTACGGCATCCGGCGCTATCCCTACTCGACGGACCTGGCGAAAAATCCGCTGACGTTCAAGGACATTGACCCCGCGCAGGCCAGCGCCCACACCGGCATCCCGCGCAGCCCCATCATCGGCACGACCGCCAATGAAGTTCACAACGAAGGCGAAGTCTGGTGCGTGACGTTGAACGAGGCGCGCGTCAATCTCATCAACAAATTCGGCTGGGCGACGGGCAACCAACTGATGCTGCAGCTCACGACCGACGGCCTGAAGCTGACCGTGGCGCATCCGAATTTTTTGCAGGCCCGCAACGCGATCCTCCAGGCCGACCTCGTGGACACCGGCGGCGCGAACCGGAATGAATTGTGGGCGGCGTTCGCCAAGCGCGGGATGGGTGTCAGCGCCACATCGCCCGCGAGCAGCACGACGACCAACCTGCACGAGGCCTTTGACATTCCCGATGACCTGCATTTCACGCCCGCCACCGGTTTTGTTTCCAGCGGCGGCGCCGGCGGGCCGTTCAGCGTGACCACGCAGAATTTTTCGCTCACCAACACCGGTGCGGCCGCGCTGAACTGGTCGCTGGCCAACACCTCGCTCTGGCTCAACGCCTCGCCTTCCGGCGGCACGCTGGCCACCGGCACGACCACGACGGTGACGTTCAGTTTGAATGCCGCCGCCAGCAATCTCGTGGCGGGAAGTTACAGCGCCACCGCGCAGTTCACCAACACGACCAGCGGGGTCAGACAAGGCGTGACGTTCACCCTGACGGTGTTGGGCGCCCCGGTCATCACCGCGCAACCGGCCAGCGTGTCCGTGCTGGCGGGCGGCTCGACAAATTTTTCGGCGGGCGTCATCGGCCTGCCCGTGCTCGCCTATCAGTGGCGTTTGAATGCCACGAACCTCTTGAACGCCACGAATCTCACGCTCGCGCTCGCGGGCATCACCACCAACCAGGCGGGCAATTACACTTTGTTCGTCAGCAACAATCTGGGCGCGGTCACCAGTTCCATCGCGGTGCTGACGGTGCTGGTGCCGCCGCCGAATGATTTGTGCAGCGGGGCGACCGTCATTTCTGCAAGCAGCTACACGAACACGCAAACCACTGTCACCGCCACTTCCACCGGCGATCCCCTGCCGAATTGTGTCGGCACTTCATTTGGCAAAGGCGTCTGGTATGCTTACATGCCCGCCGTGAACGGCACCATGAAGGTGGACACCATCGGCAGCAGTTTCGACACGGTGCTGGGAATTTATACCGGAACCTGCGGCGCGCTGACCCAGGTTGGCTGCAATGACGACAGCGGCGGAACCCTCGTTTCACGGACGACCAACTCCGTCAACGGCGGCACCACATATCTGATTCTGGCCGGCGGATGGGCCAGCGCCGCCGGCAACCTGACGTTGCACCTGAATTTCTCCACCACCAATGTGCCGCCGCCGCCGCCGCCCACCAACGACGTGTGCGGCACCGCCATCGTCATTGCCGCCAACGGCTACACCAATTCCCAGTCCACGACGGCGGCCACCTCGGCGGGCGACCCGGTGCCCGATTGCGTCGGATCGTTCGGCAACGGGGTCTGGTATGTCTTCACTCCCGCCAGCGATGGCTCGCTGGCCGTGGACACCATCGGCAGCAGTTTTGACACAGTGCTGGGGATTTACACCGGTAATTGCGGCGCGCTGACCCAGGTTGGTTGCGACGATGACAGCGGTGGAAATTTAAACTCGCAAATCACGCTCGCCGCCGCGGGTGCAACCACCTGCTACATTCTCGCCGGCGGCTTTGCCAGCCTCTCCGGCAATTTGCAGTTGCATCTCAACTTCACTCCCACGCCAGTTCCGCCCGTCATCCTCACGCCGCCGGCGGACCTGACGGTGCCGGTCGGCGGCACGGCGGCTTTTTCGGTCAGCGCCGGCGGCACGGCCCCGTTGAGTTATTTCTGGCAGCGGAACGGCGATCCCATTGCGGGGGCCAACGGCGCCAGCTATTTCACCAACAGCATGCAGCTCGCCGATTCCGGCGCGCAATTCAGCTGCCTCGTCAGCAACGCCCTCGGCACCGCCTTGAGTTCCGCCGCCACGCTGGTGGTTGACCCCGGCCTCGTCATTGCCCTCACCAACGTCACGCTCAACGGCGGCGGCCAGATTCAATTCCAGATCACCGGCCAGCCCGGCGATGTCTATCGCGTCCAGGCCTCCACCAACCTGCCGGACAACTGGCAGACGCTCGGCAGTGTCACGAACCTTTCTGGCATCGTGCCCTTCACCGACACCACGGCCACCAATCTCGCGCGCCGCTTTTACCGTTGTGTGATGCCGTAAAAAACGGCGGGGAAAAACTGACCGAGGTGAAGTTAATTTTATCCCGAACGCCGCAGCCGAAGCCGCCGCTGACGTAGGGCAGGCTTACCAGTCCCGCTCGGAGCGGGATTAACGGGGCTTACCAGCCCCGTGTCCCTAGTCTGAAATCCGACACTGTTCCCGTCCGTGGAACAGGCGGCTGGTAAGCCGCCTGAATCCCACTCCGAGCGGGACTGGTAAGCCTGCCCTACGCCTTTGGCCGTGCGCGCACATGGTTCGATTCGGAATTCGGATTTCGAACTTCGGATTTAACGTGCCTAGCGGTTGCCTGTTGAAGCACCGTGAACGCCACGCCCGGCGTTACAAACTAAAGCCCGCCGCCTTGGCATCCGCCGCAAACATCTTCACGGTGTCGAGCGACAGTTCGCCCAGGTCCATGCCGGACATTTTCATCGCCTTGGCCAGGATGTCGTGCGGCACGGTCACGATGTGGCAGCCGCAGTCGTTTGACTGGAAAATGTTCAGCACCTCGCGCACGCTCGCCCAGAGCAGTTCGGCCTGCGGCAGGTCTTTCAAAATCTTTTTGCTCTCGGTCATGATGCCGACCGGGTCAAAGCCCGTGTCCGCGATGCGCCCGGCAAAAACGGAAACCACGGCGGGCACCTTGGGATTCAGCGCGGCGGCCACGCCTTTGACTTGTTCCAACGTGAGGATCGCCGTGACGTTCAGCTTCACGCCTTCATTCGCCAGTTCCTTGATGAGCGGCAGGGAAGATTCACTCCGCGTGTTGGTGATGGGAATCTTGACATAGACATTTTTCCCCCAGCCGTTGATCTTGAGCGCCTGGCGTTTCATCTCGGGAAACTCGTCGGAAAAAACTTCGAGCGACAGCGGCTTCACGGTGATGCCCTGCAGAATGTCGCGCGCGAACGCCTCGAAATCCGTCACGCCGACTTTGCGCATGAGCGTGGGGTTCGTGGTCATGCCTTTGATCAGCGGATTGGCGTTCAACTGGAACATCCCAGCCTTGTCCGCACCGTCGGCAAAAAGTTTCACCGTCAGGTCTTTGAGTGTTCGTTTCATAAATTTTTAGATTCGCGGAGGATAATGTCCGCTGCCTCGCCCAAATTGCGAGCAGAAAAATCAGGTTTCTGCTTCAACGCCTCCACATAACCGCTATCTATGAAAATGGTTTTGCACCCGGCGGCGTGGCCGCAGTCCACATCGCGCCAGCGGTCGCCGACCATCCAGCTCTGCGCGAGGTCAATGCCCAGTTCACGCGCCGCGTGGAGCAACATGCCGGGCTTCGGCTTGCGGCAGTCGCAATCTGATGCGCCGCGGCCCGGATGAAAACAAATCTCGATGCGGTCCAGTCGAATCACTTTTTGCATCTCTGCGTTCATCGCTTCCACGAGTTCGCGCGGGACGATGCCGCGCCCGACATCCGGCTGGTTGGTGGCCACGACGAGCAGAAAACCCGCCGCCTTCAACTTCGCGCACGCTTCGGGCACGCCGGGCAGGATTTCAAAATCGCCCAGGCTCATCGGCGGAAACGGCAGGCCGTCGCGCGTGATGGAGCGGTTGATCACGCCGTCGCGGTCGAGGAAAACGGCGCGACGAAAATTCGTAGGAGCCGACGTGAGGAGGCTCTGACTGATTGTTTGGTTCGTGGACAATTTGAAATGAAAGTTTGAGCCTCCTCACGTCGGCTCCTACAAAATTATTTCGTAGATTCCCACTTGGTTTGACTGACTTTGAGCTTGGGATGCGACACGAGCAGGTGCCAGACGACGCCTTGAAACGCCTCGCTGTGCGGCGTGACGTGCGTGGGGTTCACCGTCGGCACGATGACGCACGCGGTCGCTTCCTTCGCCGTGTAGCCGCCGTCGCGCCCCACGATCCCGATGACGGACGCGCCGACCTGCTTGGCGAGTTGAATCGCGCTGACGAGATTCGGGCTGACATTTTTTTCAAGGTTGCCGCCGCCGACGGAAAAAATCAGCAGGCCGTCCTTCGCGTTGATGCGACTGCCTTTTAACCACTCGGAGAAAACTGACGCCCAGCCATCGTCGTTCGTGCGCGCGGTGAGTTCAGACACGTTGTCCGTCGGCGCATAGGCCTCGAAGCCGCAGATTTTTCGGAAGTCATTCACCGCATGGCCGGCGTTGCCCGCGCTGCCGCCGACACCGAGGATGAACAGGCGGCCGCCGCGTTCGCGGATGGCGGCAAGTTCGTCCGCGCATTTTTCAATGGCGGCTTCGTCGAGTTGCGCCGTGACCTGCTGGACTTCGGCGAGAAATTGTTTGGTAAAGCTCATAGGTTTTTATTGGCAACAAACTGACAGTTGAAATCAAAAGTGTAAAGCCCGCAGCAACCGGAGGCGCATGTCTCATCCGGCTGCAGAATGATTTGTTTTCTGGAGGCGGAAAGACGGCATCCTAATTTTTGGCCTGCAGCAGGGTCTCCAATTCTGCCAGGCCCGCCGGCGAACCCATTTCGTAAAAGCGTTCGAGCACCTCGTAGCCGGCCAGTTGCTTTTCGCGGACGAGCCGGCCCATGACTGCGGCGAGATCAAAAACCTGGTCGGCGGCATACGCGTCGAACACGGACGACTTGAACAGGCTCAAGCCGTAGTCAATGTGGCGCATCTCCGGCAACTTTGATTTCTTGTCGTAAACTTTGATTTCACCATCGGCAAACACCACGTTGCTCGTGTCGTATTTGCCTTCGTTGCGATAGACCGTCATCAAACCAAGCTTGCCGTTGCGGTGAAAAAATTCCGCGACCGGCGCGTAGGGAATCGGCAGATACGAATCGCCGTAGAGGATGAAAAATTCTTCGCCGAGCTTGGGCAACGCGCGTTTGATCGCGCCGCCGGTGCCGAGCAATTTTTCGCCGTCAAAAGAATACTCCAGTTGGATGCCGCAGGCTTCGCTGCCGAAATCGCGTTGGATCATTTCGCCGAGAAAGCCGATGCACAGCACGGCGCGGCGGATGCCCTGCGCGTGGAGCATCTCCAGTTGGTGCGCGAGAATGGGCCGGCCGGCGACAGGCACGAGCGACTTGGGAATTTTTTCCGTGATGGGCCGCAGCCGCGTGGCGAGTCCGCCCGCGAGAATGGCGACGGGGATTTGGGAAAGCGGAATACTCATGGAAAGAATTTAGAAACAATCAAAAACGGAATTACCAACCGCTGTTGTTTCTAGTGCCACATAAATCAGTAACATCGCGACTATTTTTCTTTCAAACCACCAATCCAGCCCCACAGACCGATTATTCCAACACCACAACCTACTGCCATGACAAATAGCTGAGTCCCGTCATGTTGAATATGCGCCCCGCCGAGAATGAGGATGGCTGCAGCTAGGACGATAATTGATGCACTGATGAATTTCATAGTAAAGTTTTAACACCGAGAGTTGCGTTTGGTTTCAATCAAGCACCAAGCTCTTTTATGCACGGTGGCAATTTCAGTATTCGATGTTTTTCATTCATTCAGCAATTCAACGCGCGCAGTTGATAATAATTTTACAAGATGCCGAGCTTGGCTCCCTCAAAATCAAACCGTCCGCGCACTTCCTCCAAGCCGACCGAGCGCATCGCGTGGCGCAGCCGGGCCTTGTCCTCCGCCTAAAACATCAGGCAGCCGCCGCCGCCCGCGCACAAATGCTTGTTCATTTTAATTCCTCGCCGGTTGGGAGTTGTCCGGATTGCAAAAAAGTTTTGATCAGTTCGCCTTCGCCGCAAACGGTCATGCCGGAAAATTTCTTGAACCATTTGCCTGCCGGCACTTCGGGATCGGTGTCCAGCCAACGCGCGAACAGGACAATTTGGCCGTGTGAAATACCACGTTGGCGGGTTCGCATGAAAAGATGCCGCAACAAAGCTTCCGGCAATTTTTGGCGGCGAACTTTAGGCATGAGGTTCGTCGCCGTAAAATCCGCGCACCAATTCTTCTTCCAGTCGGTCTGCCTCTGCCGGGTCTTTTGTTTCAACCATTTGCCGGGCCAATTCGCCCAATTCCTCCGGGGCAAGTTGCCGGCATTTACCTGACAGTTGACGCTTGCGCGCGAGTTCAAAAGCAAATTCGATGACGCGCGATTGCTCCTCGCGCGGCAGTTGTTTGATTTCTTCAATGACGGCGGTGGCAGTCATAATTTAATTATCACCGCAAATAAATTTCGGGCAAGGGCAAATGTCCGTTTCAATGCTTCAAGAAATCACCAGCTTGGTTCCCTCGAAATCAAACCGGAAGCGCACTTCCTTCAAGCCCGCCGTGCGCATCGCATGACGCAGCTGGGCCTTGTCGTCCGCATAAAACATCAGGAAGCCGCCGCCGCCCGCGCCGATGAGCTTGCCGCCGAGCGCGCCGCTGGCCAGCGCGAGGTCATACCACTCGTTGATCTTGGGATTGCTCATGCCGCCGCTGCGCTGCTTCTTGCGCTGCCAATGCACGTCCATCAACCGCGCGAACTCGTGCAGATTTCCCGACTCCAGCGCGACCTTGCTTTGCAGGCCGAGGTCTTTGACGAAGTGCAGGTTCTCGATCATGGACTTGTCGTCCGATTTCGATTTTGTGTCCTGCTCCTTTAAAATTGACGACGCGCTGCGCGAATAGCCGGTGAAAAACAACAGCAGATTGTCCTCCAGATTGTCGCGCGTCTCGTCGGAAATTTTCAACGGCCACGCCTCAACTTTTCCATCCGGCAAAAAATTAAAACACGTCAACCCGCCGTAAGCGGCGATGTATTGATCCTGTTTGCCAATCGGCTCTTTCAACCGGTTCAGCTCGATGTCGCACGCCTGCTCGGCAAGTTCAGCGGGATGAACGAGATTTCTTTTGTGCGCGTGGAGCGCCTTGAGCAGCGCCGTGGTGAAGCTGCCGGACGAACCAAGGCCCGTGCCCGACGGAATATCCGCCATCGAAGTCAGTTCGAGCGAATGGCCGTCCATTCCCAGTGACGCGAACGCTTCGCGGATGATCGGATGTTTCAGTTGCGCCGCGTCCGGCACGCGTTCCAGTTCCGAATACTTCACGATCAAGTCCGCCACGAACGTCTCGTGCAGCGTGATATAGACGTAGCGGTCAATCGCCGCCGCGATGAGGAAGCCGCCGAATTTTTCGTAATACGACGGCAAATCCGTGCCGCCGCCGCCGAGGCTGATGCGTAAAGGTGAACGGGCGATAATCATTGGCTTAATGAAATGCGAAAAGCGGAAAGCGGGAAAGCAGAAACTTGGTGCCGCCGAAGCTGATTCCACCCGGAGACCGGCCGGCCATCGGAGGCGGCATGATCTGAAGTCAGGGGCGCGATCCCCCGAAAATTATCGCTCTACTTCGGAGTCCGGGTTAAATTCACAACCGTTCATGTGGTCACTCCTTAAAGAATTTCTCAAGTTCTCCCGCCAGGAGAAGAAATGGTGGCTCATCCCGCTCATCATCGTGCTGCTGCTGCTGGGCGCAATCCTGATCTTCACCGCCAACTCCGGCATCGCCTGGGCGCTCTATCCGTTTCTTTGAACGATGCCCCCGCCGCGCAACATCCTCGGCGTCTCGGCGTATTATCACGACGCCGCCGCCGCGCTGGTGTGCGCTGGCAAAATTATTTCCGCCGCGCAGGAGGAACGGTTCACACGCAAGAAAAACGATGCCGACTTCCCGCGCCACGCCGCGCAATTTTGTCTCCGCCACGCGAACCTGACGCCGGCGCAGCTCGACGCGGTGGTTTTTTACGACAAGCCCATCTTGAAATTTACGCGGCTGCTGGAGACGTATCTGGCCGTCGCGCCCGGCGGCTGGCGGACGTTTCCCACCGTGATGTCCAACTGGCTCGGCGAGAAACTGGATTTGCGCAAGGCGATCCGCGCGGAGCTGCCGGAACTGCGGAGCGATTGCCAGATTCTTTTCACCGGGCATCATCAATCGCACGCGGCCAGTGCGTTTTATCCCTCGCCGTTTGACGCGGCGGCGATTCTCACGATTGACGGCGTGGGCGAATGGGCGACCACCACCATCGGCCACGGGCGCGGGAGTGAAATCAAGATGTTGAAGGAGCTGCGCTTTCCGCATTCGCTCGGGCTGGTCTATTCCGCGTTCACGGACTACTGCGGCTTCCGCATCAATTCCGGCGAATACAAACTGATGGGCCTCGCGCCGTATGGCGAACCGAAATTCGCCGATGTCATCCGCCGCGAACTGCTCGACCTCAAGCCCGACGGCTCGTTCTGGCTCAACCTGGATTATTTTAATTTTCTGCGCGGCACGACGATGACCAATGAAAAGTTTCACCGGCTTTTCGGCGGGCCGCCGCGCGGGCCGGAGGAGAAAATCGAGCAACGGCACATGGACGTGGCGCGCTCGATCCAGTTGGTCACGGAAGAGATCATGTTGCTCCTGGCCCGGCACGCCCGCGAGGTCACCGGCCTGAAAAACCTTTGCATGGCCGGCGGCGTGGCGCTCAACTGCGTGGCAAACGGAATTATTCTCCGCGAGAAAATTTTTGAGCGGATTTGGATTCAACCGGCGGCGGGCGATGCGGGCGGGGCGCTGGGCGCGGCTTTGGCCGCGTGGCATGAACACCGCAATGTCGCGGCGGCGGGTGCTGATCCAGGTTTGGAGTTCCGCCTTCAGGCGGCAGCACCGGGAAACCGCCTGAAGGCGGAACTCCAAACCCCAGGCGCTCCACCGTCTGCGGCTTCTCAAGTTCCCACGGCGGATGCCATGCAATCCTCGCTGCTCGGACCGGGCTTCACGGATGACGAAATAGAAACCGTGCTGCGTTCGCACAACGCCGTGTTTCAAAAACTGGAAAAGGCCGCGCTGCTGGATTTCACGGTTGCACAGTTGCAGGCGGAGAAAGTCATCGGCTGGTTTCAAGGCCGGATGGAATTCGGGCCGCGCGCCCTCGGCAACCGCTCGATCCTCGGCGATGCGCGTTCGACCAAAATGCAGTCGGTGATGAACCTGAAGGTGAAGTTTCGCGAATCGTTCCGGCCGTTCGCGCCCATCGTTCGGCGCGAGCGCGTGGCGGATTATTTTGAACTGAAGGTCGAGTCGCCGTATATGCTGCTGGTCGCGCCGGTCAAAAAGGAATTGTGCCGCGAGGTTCCGGCGGCGGCGAAAGGCCTGGACCGGCTCAAGGAAATCCGCTCCACGCTGCCGGCGATCACGCATGTGGATTATTCGGCGCGAATTCAAACAGTGGAACGCGAAGGCAACCCGCTGCTCCATGATTTGCTGCTGCGCTTTGAGCAGGCGACCGGCTGCGGCGTGCTGGTGAACACGTCGTTCAACGTGCGCGGCGAGCCGATTGTCTGCACGCCGGACGACGCGTATCGCTGCTTCATGAACACGGAGATGGACTATCTCATCATGGGCAGTTTTGTCATCGAGCGGTCGGCGCAGCCCCGGCAAAAAATCCAGCGGCGCATTTTGCCGCAGGCCGATTGAGATGAAACTGATCTACCAGGAAGACCCGAAGGCATGGCGCAAGTCCGCGCTGCTGACCGCGCTGGGGCTGGCGCTCATCAGTTCGCTGCTGCGCTGGCGCAAGCATCTGCCGGTGAATGTCTGGTGTGCCCTGCTCGCCTTGCTTGGGGTCGTGGCGGTTTGCGCCGTGCTGCAACCGCGCTGGTTCCGGGGCTGGTATCGGCTGTCGTTGCGGCTGGGATTTTATTCCAGCCAGTTCATCGGCCGCTGCGTGCTGCTGGTGTTTTTTATTTTAATCGTGACGCCGCTCGGATGGTTGCTGCGATTGATGGGCAAAGATCCATTGCGGCTCAAGCGTCCGCCCAACGCGGCGACTTGCTGGCAAAAATCCAAGGATGCCAGTCCGCTGGACCAGTTGTTTTGAGGCGTAGTTTCTTGCCGCAAAATGAAGAGCTTCTTCACTATCCTCGGCAACATGAATCGTGCGTCAACGAAGTGCCGACGGCTCCCTTGGTTGTTGTTTACATGAGCGCCGCTTTTCACCATTCTCCCGCCGTGATTAGATCTGAAAGCAATTCTTCCCTCACGCTTCAGGGTCAAACGGCCATTCTGCGCGCGCTGTGTCCCAAGGCCATTCTGCTTTGCCTGTGACCCGGAAGGACCCACAACACCGCACCGGCAAACGCCGGTCCGACGCCGCCAAGACTGGCGAAGTGACGCTAAGCCGCGGCAAAAAAGCGGGCTTCCTGGTCATCCTCGCGCTGCTCGTGCTCCTCGTTGCGGAAGGACTTTCCGCCATCGCGTTGCGGCTCGCCGAAGGTCAATGGCCTTACTCGCGGCCGAAAAGCGCGAACTACTTGCTCTTCGAGCCGCACCCGGAATGGGTGATGACTCCCAGAAAAAACGTGGACGTTACGGTCCTTGGAAACAGCCACCATCACAACTCGGACGGATTTCGCGGGAACGAATTCTCGCCCGAGAAGACGAAGCCTCGAGTCGCGTGCATCGGAGGTTCCACGACCTACTGCGTTCATGTCGGGAACGACCAGACGTGGCCTTTCTACCTGGACCAGCTTTTAGAACCGGGTTATGAGGTGCTCAATTTTGGTATTCCAGGACACAGTTCGGTCGAACACAGAAAATTGCTTCCACTGGTTCTGGCCCGGTATTCACCCGACGTGGTCATCTTTCAAATGGGTCTGAACGATCTGCGTAATATGAACGTTGCCGATCTCGGCCCTGACTACGAAAATTTCCACCAACCTTCCCTCCGCTTCGCCGCCGCTGGCGCCTGCCGGCGGGACGCTTTGCCGCGATGCGCCCTGCTCCAGGCAACCGTGGTTCTCCTGGAGAAATTAAAAATTCTTGGCGTCACACCATTTCCGCACGGCTTCCCCGCCGGCCAAGTTTCCGATTCGGTGGATCCACGCGTGGTCGAAATCTTCAATGCCAGCCTCGATATTCTTCTGCGGGAATGTCGGGCAAAAAATGTCCGCGTCGTGCTGCTGCCGCATGCTTTGTCGCCGGAGGTTCTCGACGAAACCAATTATAAATGGTGGGCTCCTTACCTGACCAAGAAAGGCATCTTCGACGCCGAGGCTGCGCTGAACGCGGCCATGCGCCGCCGGGCTGACGGGGATTGGGTCACTTACGCCGGCTTCATGGATGGCGCAGCTTGGAGTCAGTCGGAGTTCGCCGACCCCACCCATCTGAACGCGAACGGAAATTTAAGGCTCGCCCGGCTGTTGAAGGAAAATGTGCCTTGGAGCCGGCTCCCAAGCGAAAAGAGGTTGGACCAGAAGTGAGGGCTTCTCCCGTTTCCACATCAAGCGGCGGTTCGCAAGCAGGTTTTATTTTTCTGCCTTGCCGTAGATTTTTTCCACGACCACCAGCGCCGCTTTGGCTTCCTTCAAGCCCGGCACCGGCGTCCGCTTGAGTTTGATGTCTTCAAAGAATTCCGCCATCTCGATTTTCCACGACTCGTCGCCGCGTGGAAATTCGAAAATGTTTGTGTCCGGTGAGTCCCTTTGCGGGAAGCATGGCATTCAAGGAATGAGTTACGGCAGTTACAAATGATTCTTTCCGCTGGCATGACGGGGCGGAATCTGCAACGGTTGTGGCATGAGTGAAACCGCAGTGATGACATTACGGATGCCCAAAGGCGTCAAGCGCGGCGTGGAGCGGCTGGCGGCGAGGTTCGGTCACAAGCCCGCGCAACTGGGCGTGCGGCTCATTGAGGAAGGTTTGCGGCGGCGCGACTTCCCGCACATCGAATTGCGGGAAACCGCAGCGGGCCGCGTGGCCTACCTGGCCGGAACCCGGTTTGCAGTTTACTGGATTGCCGGACTGGTCCCCGCCCAAATGGCGGTGGCGGCGTGTGCGAAGGAATACGATTTGACAGCTGACCGCGTGCGCGCGGCGCTGGCCTACGCCCAGGCGTTCCCCAAGGAGATTGAAGCCGACCGGGAACATGCGGAAGCGAATCTGAAATGGATTGATGCCCAAGACGCGGCCGCGCACGGCCACACGGCAGCCAACGGACATGGCAAAGACAAACCAAAGGTTGCACGGTGACATTGCTTTTGGATGTTCATGTGGCCAAGGCGGTCATTGGCGCGCTGCGCAAGGCGGCGCCACACATCCAAGCGGAACACATTTCACAGTGGCGCGGTGGCGCGTTTCTACGGGCGGAAGACGCCGAAATCCTGGCCGCCTGCCATGCGGAAAAACGAGTGTTCATTACCTATGACATGGCGACGATCCCCGATTTGCTGCGGCGTTGGATGATGGAAGTCCGCCCGCACTCTGGCGTTATCTTCGCGGATGAAAATACGGTCAAGCCCAACGTGCCCGGGGAAGTGGCGTTGGCCATTGCCTCACTCGCAAAAGACATTGGCAACGCGGATACCACCAACCTTGTTCGCCATCTTCGCCGCGTCCGCTAGGTTCCCGGCGGCTTTTCAGGATTCGGCAACTTGCCGTAGATTTTTTCCACGACGACCAGCGCTGCTTTGGCTTCCTTCAAACCCGGCACCGGCGTGCGCTTGAGCTTGATGTCGTCGAAAAATTCCGCCATCTCGATTTTCCACGACTCATCACCGCGCGGAAATTCATAAATGATCGTTTCTGGTGGTCCCATCTGCGGCAGCATTTTGTAATACGTCAGCCGCTCCATGCCGTAGCTGCCGCCGAGTCCTTCCCAATGCAGCTTCGCGTCGCGTCCGTAGATTTCGAGGCTGAACAAATTTTTCCATTCGCTGCAACTGACGTGCAGCCACGCGGTGTTGCCAGCGGCATTGCGCAGACTCAAGAATGCGTTGTCATCCACCGGCATCTTCCAGAAATAAGTGGTCACGTGGCCTTCCACCGTCGTGAACTCGCCAAGAAAAATTCCCGCGAGATCAATCAGGTGGACGCCCTGGTCAATCAGCTCGCCGCCGCCGGAAAGTTTTGGATCCGCGCGCCATTCCTTTTCGTAGCCGATGCGGCCGCCCTGGCCGTAACGGCCGCGCACGAACATCATCGGCCCCAGCGCGCCGCTGCGGAAAATCTCCAGCGCCTTCAAGCACGCCGGATGAAAACGATGATTGTAGCCGACGCGGACGAGCGCGCCGGTTTTCTGCGCGGCGGTTTCAAGCTCGACGAGTTCCGCCACGCTGATACCGGCGGGTTTTTCGACGAGGACGTGTTTGCCATTCTTCACCGCCGCCAGCGCCACCGGCGCGAGCACGGAATTGATGGTGGCAATCATCACCACGTCCACGTTCGGCGAGCTGACGGCCTGCTCGAACGATTCCGTGGCGGTGCAGCCGGGACTTTGCGCGGCAATTTTTTTGGCGCGGTCAAGCTGCGTGTCGCACGCGACGGTGACGCTGCCAGGCGGCAGCAGGTTCAACCGCTTTTGTCCGATGAGGCCGCAGCCGATGAGGGCAACTCGTAGATTCATATCAATTCCATTTCTTGCCACGGTCTTCCGGCACGATGCGGCGCAGGCAGTAGATGTCTGACTTCGCCAGTTCGTCGCGATGTTTTTGTAAATCGCGCCACGGGTCCCACTGCGCGCTGATGAGCCTGCCGGTGATGCCGTCGCTCTCCGCGCTGGCGAGATAAACCGCGAGGCTCGCACCGAGTTCCAGCGGCACCGCGCCTTTTTCCTTCCACGTTTTGTTCTTCTCGAAAAAGGCCGCGCCGACTTTGTCTGCGCCGGCGGCGAGAACTTCATCCACCAATCGCGTCGCCAATGCGCCGGGCGCGATGGCGTTCACGTCCACCTGAAAATCTTTCAACTCCTCCGCGAGCGTTTCCATCAGGCGCACGACCGCCGCCTTGGAAGCAGCATAGGCGCTGATGTTCGGCAATGGATTCGTCGCACCGCCGCCGCTCAAGACAATGATTTTCTTGTAGGCGACGACATGAGGAGTCTCTGACTTATTGCCGATTGCCGATTGCCGATTGCCGATTTTAGTTTGAGCCTCGTCACCTCGGCTGCTACCAAAAGATTTTTTGAAATGCGGAATCACCGCGCGGCTCGGCAGCAGCACGCCGAACAGATTGATGTCCAGCGCGCGCCGCCATTCGTCGAGCGAAACCGTTTCCGTCGGCCCCATCGGGCCGTAGATACCGGCGTTCAGCACGAGCGCATCCAGCGAGCCGAGTTCTTGCAGGGCGAATGCGACCAATGCGTTCACCTGGGACTCATTCGACACATCGCACGTCCTGGCGGAAACTTTCTGCGCGGGAAATTTTTTGGCGAGTTCGGCGCGCGTGGCGGACAGCTCTTTTTCACTGCGGGCGCAGAGGACGACGTTCGCGCCTTCGCGCAGGAAATGTTCGGCGATGACTTTGCCGAGTCCCTGGCTGCCGCCGGTGATGAGCGCGTTGAGGTTTTTGAGCTTCATGCGACGATTGGAGCGCCGGTCTCCGACCCGGCGCGTTGGTTGATTTGCGCTTCGAGCCGGGCCGGAGGCCGGCGTTCCTGTGGAATTGGTTTCATTTGCGTCCAACGGAAAGATGCTCGACGCCGGGGATGGTTTTCAATTCCTTTTCGAGAAAACGATTGGCATCCACGAAAATTGGGTGACGCATCTGCGGAACTATTTTCACCCAATCAGCCTGACGAAACTGCGGCCACTCGGTGCAGACGGCCGCCGCATCCGCACCCGCCAAGGCAGCCGCAACGTCAGCGGCAATTTCCGGGAGCGCCGGCATCTTGCCGGCGGGTTGGGGGACCGACGACTCGCCGGCAGGGATGCC
>JAYVCM010000406.1:0-2570 GCA_043749955.1 Limisphaerales bacterium
GTTTCGCCCGGCTTCACCGGCACGAGGCTCGGCGTGTCGTCCGACTCCGCCGCTTCCTTGCCATAGACCGCGAGCCAGCCCGCGTTGACCATCACCTTGCCTTCGCTCTTGAACGGCTCGCGCTCGACGCGCGTGATGCGCGTGGTCACGAGAAATTCCGCCGCCGGATAAAAAATCGCGAGAAACCGTTTCGTGACGAGGTCGTAAAGTTTTTGCTCCGGCTCGCTCAAAGCTTTCGGCGCAACCAGCGTGGGAATAATCGCGAAGTGATCCGAGACTTTTGCATTATTAAAGATGCGTTTGTTCGGGCGCACCCAGCCGTTCTTCAAAATCGTTTCCGCCGGCGTGCGGTAGTTGGTTTCCGCCAGCATCCCCATCGTCGCCTTGACGGTCTCCAGATAATCCTCCGGCAACGCGCGCGAATCCGTTCTCGGATACGTCAGCACCTTGTGTTTTTCGTAGAGCGCCTGCGCCAGGCCGAGCGTGTTCTTCGCGGAGAAACCGAACCGCCCGTTCGCCTCGCGCTGCAACGTCGTCAAATCATAAAGCTGCGGCGACATGGAAGTGGTCGGCTTGCTTTCCTCCGTGACGCTGCCCGGCTTACCGAGACATTTTGTTTTGATGGCTTCGGCAAAAGCGACATCCCAGACGCGCTCCTGCCTTGATTGCTCGTCGCCTTCCTGCTTGGAAAATTTTTCATCGAACCAGCGTCCGGCATACTCACCCGCCTGCGCGCCGAACGTTCCGTGGATTTCCCAGTAGTTGCGCGAAATAAATTTTTTAATCTTCTCCTCGCGCTCGACGAGAATGGCCAGCGTCGGCGTCTGCACGCGGCCCACGGTCGTGAGATGGAAGCCGCCGGTCTTGGAATTAAACGCCGTCATCGCGCGCGTGCCGTTGATGCCGATGAGCCAGTCGCTTTCGCTGCGGCAGGTCGCGGCATCGGCGAGCGGCATCATCTCCGCGTCCGTGCGCAGGTGCGCGAAGCCGTCGCGGATCGCGGCGGCGGTCATGGATTGCAGCCAGAGCCGCTGGATGGGCTTGGTGTTTTTCGCGTATTGAACGATGTAGCGGAAAATCAATTCGCCCTCGCGCCCGGCGTCGCAGGCGTTGACGAGGGCGGTGACATCCTTGCGCTTGATGAGCCGGACGAGGACTTTGAGCCGCGCCTCATTTTTCTCGATGGGCAGCAGATCAAAGTGCGGCGGGATGACCGGCAGATGCGCGAACGTCCACTTGCCGCGCTTGACCTCGAACTCTTCGGGCACGGCGATGGTGAGCAGATGGCCGACCGCGGACGAGATGACGTAGTCGTCATTTTCGTAATGGTCGTCGTGCTTCTGAAACTTGCCGAGCGCCTTGGAGATGTCTCCGGCGACGGACGGTTTTTCCGCGATGATGAGAGTTTTTCCCATGTGATGCGCCAATCTTTAAGCCGGGCGACGCCGGTTGCGCAACTTAATTTTTTTTTGGAGCAGATGTTTTCAACCACCGATGGACACGGATAAAAAGGGATTTTTGGATAAATGGATTGTTGGATGATTGGGATTCGATTGCGACCGCCCATCAATCCATTCATCCAAAAATCCATTTATCCAGGCCGGGTGCCTGCGTCCATGCGTGGTTGAAATCGCAGCCACTGGCGGGTTGACCTCGCGGCTGGCTCTGGCAGAATCGCGGCACCAAAAAAAAATTCCACCATAAAATTATGCCAAGACCCGTCACCCTCTTCACCGGCCAATGGGCCGACCTTTCACTCGCCGACCTCGCCCCCAAAGCCAAGGCCATGGGCTACGACGGCTTGGAACTCGCTTGCTGGGGCGACCATTTTGAAGTGGACCGCGCGCTCGCCGAACCCGATTACTGCAAAAAGAAATGGGCGCTCCTCGCCAAGCACGGCCTGAAATGTTTTGCCATCTCGTCGCATCTCGTCGGCCAGGCGGTGTGCGATTTGATTGACGAACGGCACCAGGCGATTCTCCCCGCCGATGTGTGGGGCGATGGCAAACCCGAAGGCGTCCGCCAGCGCGCCGCCGAGAAAATGAAGGCCACCGCCCGCGCTGCACGGAAATTTTTTGATGTCCAGCCCGGCGGAAAAAAAAATTCTGCCGCCGTCGTCAACGGCTTCACCGGCTCCTCCATCTGGCACGCGCTCTACGCCTTCCCGCCGACAAGCCAGGAATTTCTCAACAAGGGTTTCGCTGATTTCGCCAAACGCTGGCTGCCGATCCTCGACGTGTTTGAAAAAGAAAACGTCAACTTCGCGCTCGAAGTGCATCCCACGGAAATCGCCTTCGACATCGCCTCCGCCAAACGCGCGCTCGACGCGGTAAAAAATCATCCGCGCTTCGGTTTCAATTACGACCCGTCGCACTTCGGCTATCAGGGTGTGGACTATGTGAAGTTCATCCGCGAATTTCCGGACCGCATTTTCCACGCGCACATGAAGGACGCGTGGTGGGGCCACGGCGACGGCACGGTGGGCGTGTTCGGCGGCCACACGGATTTCACCGACCCGCGCCGCTTCTGGGATTTCCGCTCGCTCGGCCACGGCGACATTAATTTTGAAG
>JAYVCM010000407.1:0-3970 GCA_043749955.1 Limisphaerales bacterium
ACGACGTGGAGCAGCGCGCTCACGCAATCACCGATGTGGAGGTAGCTCTTCCGCTGGTTGCCATCGCCGAGCACGCTCAACTTTTCGGGATGCTCCCGGAGTTGTTTGAAAAAGTCGAAGACATGGCCGTGCGTGTAGCGTTCGCCGAGGATGGAGACGAAACGGAAAATGTAGCCCTCGAATTTGAACCCTTCGCAGTAGGAGGAGATCATGCCTTCGCCGGAAACTTTGGACGCGGCGTAGAGCGAGGTCTGCACGGGAAACGGCGCATCCTCCGGCGTGGGGATCACCGCTGACTCGCCATAAACACTGCCGGTGGAACTGAACGCGATGCGCTGGACGCCGTTGGCGCGCATGGCTTCGAGGACGTGAAAGGTGGCGACGACATTTTGCTGCAAATCCTTGCCGGTATGTTCGAGGCCGAAGCGCACGTCGGCGTTGGCGGCGAGATGAAACACCGTGTCGCACCCGGCCATCGCCTGCGTCAGCGCGGGCAGATCCAGGTTGTCGCCTTCGATCAATTTGAAATTGGGATTCTTCAGCGCGCCTTCGAGAAACTTTCTCTGGCCGGTGGAAAAATTATCCCAGCCCGTGACGGTTTTGCCCTCGGCGAGCAGCCGGTCAACGAGGTTGCTGCCGATAAAACCGGCGGCTCCGGTGACGAAAATGGCCTTCATGTGGGGGGCGAAGTTAATTCATCCGCACCCGCCACCGCCAGCAATTTCAGCGGGCCGCAAACCTGGAACCCGTTCTCCCGGCCATCCGGCGGCGGCTGACGACGCGGAGCGCGGACAGTCTCATGCGTGTCCCGCTCGGAGCGGGATGGCTGCGCCCGGGGACGGGCGCGCTCCGGCGTGGTCACGCCAGCTACACGCGCAAAGCTTTTAAAGCCGCCAAAAAGTCTTTCGGCAACGGGGCTTCAAACGTCATCTCCTTCTGCGTGCGCGGGTGGACGAACGACAGTTTCTTCGCGTGCAGCATCACGCGCGGCGCGGCGTAGCCGGTGAGTTCGGTGAATTTTTTGTTCTGCTTCGCGCCGTAGGTTTCATCGCCGAGGAGCGGATGACCGATGAACTGAAAATGCACGCGGATCTGATGCGTGCGGCCGGTGTGGATCTGCGCCTCCATCAACGTCGCCGCATACAGGCGCTCCAGAATCTTGTAGGTGGTGTGCGCGGAGCGGCCGGACTCGTCGTCGCGCACGGCCATGCGTTTGCGGTGCGTGGGATGACGCGCGATGGACGCGCGGATTTCGCCGGGGGCGCGCGCCGGTTCGCCGCACACCAGCGCGTTGTAAATTTTATGAACTTCGCGGTCGGCAAATTGTTCTGAAAGTGCGAGGTGCGTCTCGTCGTTCTTGGCGACGACGAGGCAGCCGCTGGTCTCCTTGTCGAGCCGGTGGACGATGCCGGGCCGCGCGACGCCGCCGATGCCGCTCAAGGTTCCCTTGCAATGATGCAGCAGCGCATTGACGAGCGTGTGTTCCTCGTGCCCGGCGGCGGGATGCACGACGAGGCCGGAAGGCTTGTTGACGACGAGCAGCGATTTGTCCTCGAACAAAATATCGAGCGGGATTTTTTCCGGCTTCGCCTCGGCGGGCTTCGCCTCCGGCCAATGCACTTCAATCTGATCGCCTGCGCGCGGAGAATGCGTGGGCTTGGTGGCCTTGCCGTTGACGAGGATGTGGCCTTCCTCGATCAGCCGCTGCATCGCGCCGCGCGAGGCGGCGGGAAATTTTCCGCGCAGAAACGTGTCGAGCCGCACGCCGGGCTGGGAATGTTCAACGATAAAATGTTCGGTGCGGGCGGGCATGTCAGGGTGATGCGTGATGCGTGATGCGTGAGACGAAATAGTTTGAGGACATCATTTGAAAAATTTTCAGGTCACGCATCACAAATCACTCGTCACGCGCTGGGGCGAGCCCTCGTTTTTCCAGTTGATGAGAAAAATCAGCGCGACGCCGGTGCAGATGGCGGAGTCGGCAACGTTGAACGCGGGAAAATCCCACACGTCGAAACTGCCGCGCCGCGCCATGTAAAAATGCAGGAAGTCCACGACGGCGTGGCGTCCGGGCAGCAGGCGGTCGGTGAGGTTGCCGATGATGCCGCCGAAGATCAGGCCGAAGGCGAACTGGCCGGCGAGCCGGTGGGAATTGAAATGGCGGCGCGACAGGAACAGCGCGACGAGCGCGACGAGCGCGATGATGGCGAGCAGCGCGTTGTTGCCGGTGAACAGGCTCCACGCCGCGCCGGTGTTGACGCGGTGGGCGAGGTTGAAAAATCCGGGGATGACCACCCGCTCCTCGTATTCCGGCAGGGATTTCAACACCAGCCATTTGGTGATCTGGTCGAGCGCAAAGATGACGGCCGCGAGCGCAAAGATGCGGCGGCTGGCCTTGTCGAAAAAAGAATTGGCGGCGGACATGATGAATCGGCGGCGGACACTCTAGCTGAAATGCCGGAATAAACCATGAAAATTCATGGTGCGGGTCGGACCAAACATTCAACATCCAACATTCAACATCCAACGGCGGAATCAGCGCCCATCACCTTCGATGTTGGGCGTTGAATGTTGAATGTTGAATGTTTCCCGCATTCAGAAATTAGATTTTCCCTTCCCGCGCAAACGGCTACCCTGCGCGCATGGCACTGGTGCGAATCCTGATTGACGGTTACAGCCTGCTGCACAACTGGCCGGAACTGGCCGAGGGGTCGCCGCGTCATTCCGAGGCGGCGCGTGACGCGCTGGTGGAGCTGCTCACGCACTATCAGGACGCCTGCGGCACGCCGGTCACGGTTTTTTTTGACGGTCGCGGCGCGCGGCGCACCAGGCCGAAAAACGAGGCGGGCAAGGCCGTGGAAGTTTTGTTTTCCAACAGCGGCCAGACGGCAGACGACTTGATCGAGCGCGCGGCGCACCGGTTTCAGGATTACGGCGAGGTGCTGGTGGTGACGGATGATTTTGCGGAGCGCGGCATGGTGAGCGGCTTCGGCGGCTCGGTGGCGAGCTGCGCGAATTTCATCCGCATGATCCAGAATGCGCTGGCGAACCTGGAGGAAAACCTGAACACTCACAACCGCACCGAGCGAAACCGTTTTTCCCGTTCGCGCTGAAAATTTGATGAATCCCTTCACCCTGAAAAAACTGGCCGCCGCGCTGGCGGTTTTCATCTTGCTGCCCGCCGTGTCCGCACTGGCCGCGCCGGAGGAGCGCTGGCTGTTCATCTTCGACACCTCGACGCTGATGAAGAAGCGGCTGCCGGCGGTGGAGACGGAGATCAAAAATATTTTCAACAGCAGCCTCGAGGGCCGGCTGCACGCGGGCGACAGCCTCGGCGTGTGGACGTTCGACCAGGAACTGCACCTGGGCCAGTTTCCGCTGACGACCTGGGGGCCGGAGAACGCGGTGACGACGGCCACCAACCTCATCGCCTTTTTGCGCCGCCAGCATTACGCGGGCGAAACGGCCTTCAGCGCGCTGCCCCCGGTGCTGAACCGCGTCATCCAGGATTCCGAGCGGCTCACGCTGGTCATTTTTTGCGACGGCAGCGGCGCGGTGAACTGGACGCCCTACAACGACGGCATCAATGACGCGATGCGCGCGACGCTGGACGAGCGGAAAAAATCGCGCCAGCCGGTGGTGCTGGTGCTGCGGACGCAGTCCGGAAAATACATCGGCTGCACGGTGAATTATCCGCCTGCCCCGCTGAACGTCCCGCCGTTCCCGCCGCTGCCGGTGGAAATGAAAGCCGTCCCGACCAACGCGCCGGTCGTCATCAAACCGGCGGTGGCGCCCCTGCCCCCGCTCATCATCGTCGGCACGTCGGTCAGCACGAACACGAATGACATCCCCAAAATTTCTTCGCCGCCAACCAACATCGTCGCCACCAGTTTGCCGCCGACAAATATAATTTCCCATCCGGCGACGAACGCCGCCGTCGCCGCCGCCGTTCAACCGGCGGTGAAAACCA